>MEQK01000058.1 GCA_001770175.1 Bdellovibrionales bacterium RIFOXYD1_FULL_55_31
CTTTCGGTTTTAGGCCGGAAATATTGGCGCGCTCAGGCTACAGCGTCACGTGATCGCCCCGGTCAGGGCGATTCACGATGACCGGCGTGCCGGGTCGGTCACCCGCCAGATTGGCGAAAAGCGTGTACTCCGGTAACCAGGCCAGGCGGATCGTATCCGTCTCGCCAGCGCGGTGTTTCGCGACGATCAGCTCTCCGATGCCCTTGTCTTCGGTATCTTTATTGTAAACTTCGTCGCGGTAGATGAAGCAAACAATGTCGGCGTCCTGCTCGATGGCGCCCGATTCACGGAGATCCGAAAGCATCGGCCGCTTATTCGGCCTGCTTTCGACACCGCGGTTCAACTGCGAAAGCGCGATTACGGGAACTTTGAGTTCTTTCGCGAGATTTTTCAGGTTTCTGCTGATTTCGGAAATTTCGCGTTCACGGGAACCATCGCCCTGCTGAGACCTCTTCGTCCCCTTCATCAGCTGAAGATAATCGACAACAATCAGATCAATCCTTTTTTCGACCGAGAGAAGACGGCGGCACCGGGCCCGGATGTCCATGACGGTCAGGTCACCGGAATCGTCGATAAAGATCTTCGATTTCGAGAGATGATCGGCGGCCTGTGCGAGGCGGGGCCAGTCCCGATCGGCCAACCGCCCGATTTTGAGCCGCTTTGAATCAATTCTCGCGAGCCCGGACAGGAACCGGAACCCAAGCTCTTCCTGCGACATTTCGAGGGAAAAGATCGCGGCAACGGACTTGCCCGACATCGCGATGTTCTGCACCGCCGAGAGGAACAGACTCGTTTTCCCCATCGCGGGCCGGGCAGCCAGAATGATGAGCTGTCCCCCACGCAAGCCCCCGGTCAGACGATCGAAATCATGAAATCCCGTGGCGAGACCGATGACGTCGGTCTTTTGCTGTGAGAGTTCCTCGATCGTGTGCATGTTCTCGACGAGAACCTGCTGAATGCTCGCAAAAGACTTCGTGAGCCGCGTGTCCGCGACGGAAAAAATCCTCCGTTCAGCCTCGTCCAAAAAAGCTTCCGTATCCTCGACGCCGTCAAAAGCTTCGGACGCGATTTCACTCGTCGTCTCGATAACCCGCCTGAGAAGTGCTTTTTCACGAACTATCTTGGCGTAATACGTGACATTGCTGACGGCAAAGCTGTCTTCGAAAAGACTGGTCAGGGTCGCGGTCCCGCCAATTGAATCGTACCAACCACGATCCCGGAGACAAGCAGTCAATGTAACAAGGTCGATCGGTTCACCGCGCTCGGAAAGCGAAAGGACAACTTCGAAAATCTTGCGATGCGTTTCACGGTAAAAATCTCGCGCCTCGAGCCCAACCTCAAGAACACGATGGAGAGCGTCGTTGTTCAGCAGGACCGCGCCAAGAACTGAGCGCTCCGCTTCCAAGTGATGGGGAGGTAATCTTCCGCCTTGCACTCCCGTCATCAAGCGCTCGGGAGGCCGGTCTCGAGTCCCTTCCTCTCCGGACATGAACTACTCCTCTTTAACAACCCAGACCTTAAGCGTCGCGGTGACTTCCGGCTCAAGTTTGATCGTTACTGGATGAACACCCAGGCTTTTGATCGGATTATCGAGCCGGATCAGGCGCTTCTCGACGGAATAGCCGGCCGCCGTGAGGGCATCCGCGATATCTCCAACATTGACGGAGCCAAACAGCTTGTCGTGCTCACCGGCTTTGCGGGTGATGGTGCAGGAAAATTCGTTCAATTTTTTCGCGAGTTCTTCCGCGGAAGCGCGCTGCGCGAGCCGTTTCTTTTCAAGAGAGCGCTTATGGTGCTCAATGATCGCTAGATTCTTTTCATCCGCCGCGACAACTAGGTTACGTGGCAACAGGTAATTCCGCGCATACCCGTCCGAGACCTTGACCGCGTCGCCGATACGACCCAAATTTTCAATATTTTCACGCAAGATGACCAACATGAAACAACTCCTTTACTGGGATTCTTACGATTGCCTTAACTTGCTCCGAAAGTCAAACCACAGGTCAAAGAAACCCATGCTTAACAGAAGTGGCATCATCAGGAAAACCGCAACTAAAACACCGACTGTCCGGAAAAAACCCCGAATTTTCCAGACATCGAAAACAAAGCTCAAAACGCTGAGTCCCTGGAGGACGTAAATCGCCATGAGGAACTTGAAAACAGCTGTCAAAAAATCCGCCCCGGGTCCCAAATCCAACAGCAGGAGAAAACCGGTCAAAATAGTCGGCCAAACCAGGAACTCTGGAGCTTTCCAATGACGGAGATAACCGGCATCGAGCCTAAGCCGCTGCCGCAATCCATTCGGATTCGCGCGAAAGATGATAATCAAGTTAATTGCCACCAAGAGCAGCGCGAAAACCGACACGGCGGAGGGAAGCTCACTGAGAAGCCGATCCTTCCATTCGTCGACCGGAACATCTCCAACAAGACTGGTTCGAACCTCTGCCGGACTGGCGGCCATGGTCTGAGTCATGACTTCAACGAGACCCGACACTTCCTGTCTGATGGCGACCAAGGGTGAAAGGTGATGAATGGCGGAATGCAGGAACAAACCGCCGATCGCGGCACCCAAAATCGCTGAAAGCGCTAAAGTACCGGTTCTTTCAAGGGACTTGCCTCGACTCAGACCTTCTCCAAGAGCCAAAACAACACTTACGATGAAAACAAGATAAAGCACCAGGCTCGCGCTTCCCGCAGCAAGCAGGACCAGGGCCGAATTACAGAAAATCGCCAGCCAAAACCAGCGCACGCCCGAGGTCAGCCTGAGGAAGAGCAACGGAAGCGGCGAAAAAACCGAAAAGAAAGCGCTCAAAAACATCAATGCGCTCAGGAAAAAGGGAATAAGCCGAATCCAAAACGGATAGAGTTGCACCTTCGAAGAACGCCCCGTCCGCGTCTCCAGCCCGGGACCGGAACTGGAGGCCAAAACAGCCCCCAGTCCGTCCGGATTTTTCAGATTTTTCGGATCCGATACTGAGTCCGGATCAGGAACCCATCGAGACATATCCAACCAAGGCCAGGTTACGAGCGCGCTTGATTGAGGTCGTCAGCTTGCGCTGATGGTAAGCACAATTTCCGGAAATCCGGCGAGGTACGATTTTGCCGTGCTCCGTAACAAACGACTGCATCATCCGGACATCCTTATAATCCAGCAGGAAGTCCTGATCAGAACAGAACCGGCAGACCTTCTTCCGGTGGAATCCACCGCGGCGGCCGCGTTCGTCGCCATCTTTGTCCATTCCGGCTTCACGGGAGCGATCTGAGCGCTCGCGCATTTCACCTTTCATGTTTGTCATAGCCATTGAGCGATCTCCTTAAAATTGAGTTATTATTCTTCAACGATTTCCGAAGCGGATTCTTCAACGAATTCCGGCTTCTCATGTCGACGCTCACCGGCGTCCTCATAGCCACGGCGCTCAGCCATGCGCTCTTCACGACGAGCTTCGCGTTCTTCTTCGCGGCGTTTCGCGGCGGCATGCACTTCAGCGCGCTGCTTGCGGAAAGCCTCCGCATCAAACTCCTTGTCCAGGTTGACGGTCAAGAAGCGCAGGACATGATCATGGAGACGAAGGTGGCGTTCGATTTCGTGAACGACATCGCCCGTCCCGGTATAAACGACGTAATTATAATGTCCGCGGGTTTCTTTCTGAATGGGATACGCAAGCTTGCGACGGCCCCAGTCCTCGGTCAGGACAATCTCGCCTTTATATTCGGTGATTGCCGCGGCCAAGCGATCCTGAAGTGCCTTGAGCGCTTCGTCAGAAAGTTCTGATCGTGTAATGAATGTGGTTTCGAACCCGGATTTCGGGTCCGTAGCGGTGGTACTCATCGTTCCTCCTTATGGTTAATGAGCATAATAACGACGCCTGCTCAAAAGCCCGGGTCTTGAAGTTCTTTGTGAATTTTTGAACCGAGCAAGGCTCCCGTTGATTTTTGCGGGAACAGGATCATTAACACAGTCCAGGGACATACCCAAGGGCTTAATGTTAGCCTCTGGAACGCCCCTCCAGAGCCCCGGAAGCCTCAGCTGCTCCCTCATTGCGCCGAATCCCCAGCCATTGCACCACCCAAATCGAAGCCTCATAAAGGAGCACAAGAGGAACCCCCAGAATCAGCATCGAAATCGCATCGGGCGGCGCGAAGAGGGCCGAAACAATCGTAATCCCAATCACGGCAGTCCTTCGATACTGACGCAGGAACGCTGCGTCAACCACGCCCAGAAACCCAAGCAGAGTCACCAGAACAGGAAGCTCAAAGGCGAGCCCGAAAAGCAGAAGCAGCTTCAAGCAGGTCGTGTAGTAGGAATCGATCGTCAGAAGGGGGATGTCCGTGGGAGCCCCATAAGTGACGAAATAATGAAAACCGACCGGAAATAAAACGAAGTAGGCGAAAGCAGCCCCCCCGAGAAAAAAAGACGTGGCCGCGGTCACAAACGGAAGGACCAGCTTTCTTTCGCGCGGGTAAAGCCCGGGGGCCACAAAAGCCCAGATCTGATAAAAAAAGTAGGGAGAAAAGAAAAATACCGACGCTACACCGGCAATTTTCAGGTGGGTCAAAAAGTTTTCAAAAAGGCTCGTAAAATAGAGCTTCTGCTGTTCTGGCGGCAACACATCGAAGAGCGGCTTTCTGAGTATCGAGAGAATGGGATCGGCCACGAAATAGCAGATAATGAAACCGACGAAAAACACGAAAAGGCAGCGCACGACACGGTCCCGAAACTCTTCCAGGTGATCGTAAAACGACATGTTGCGAAAATTCTCTTGAGACATGCTACGCTGGAGGTAATATTCGCTTACGTGAAGGAGTTGTCAACCTATGGATTCCCGCCGCTCCCGTTCTTGGCTTTTGCCCGTCACCCTGGTTATAATTACTTCGGCTTTGATCGCGATCGGAATCGCTTACCAGCGTCAGAATCCGACTGAGCCGAGCGCCGCAGCCTCGGCCAGCCCGGATCCTTCGCCGTCCGTTTCGCCTTCCGCCGCACCATCGCCCGATCCGAGCGCCAGCCCCGCCCCCAGTCCGACCGGCAGTCCTGCCCCGGGCGCTCCGGATGCAATGCCCGATTTGTCGATTGATTCGCAGGGCCTCTCGAAAGCGACAGTCGTCCTGCAAACATCACAAGGCATTATCAAGTTCAAGTTCTATCCGCGAGAAGCCCCAAACACAGTCAATCGGATCATCGAGCTGATCAAAAAAGGCTTCTACAACGGACTGATATTTCATCGAGTCATTCCCGGTTTCGTCGTACAGGGCGGGGACCCCCTAGGAAACGGAACCGGCGGCAGCGGCCAGAAGCTCAAGGCGGAATTTAATAAGCACCGACATCTTGAAGGCACCGTGGCAATGGCCCGAGCCGCCGACCCAGACTCTGCCGACTCTCAGTTTTACATCTCACTTGGTGCACACCCGCATCTCGATCAGAACTACACCGTCTTCGGCCAGGTCACTGAAGGGCTGGATGTTGCCCGTAAGTTGAAAGTCGGCGACAAGATGAATTCCGTGACGATCGAGTAACTCGGATCGGACCAAAATCACTGAAGCCGTTTCTTTGGTTTCGCGGCCGGCCCTGAAGCAGAGTCAGGAATAATTCCGGCCTTTCGCAGGGCTTTGGCGGCGCGCTCGCTTTTCGTACTTACCCACATTTCGTACAGACGGATCAGATCTTTTTCGCTCCTTTGAGTGGTTTTTTCACTGACATCGGCCAAGACCCCGACGAGAGCGGCGAACTTCGTCGAAAGCTCATCGTATATGGCGCGTTGCAAGCGCTCGGCGACAAGGTCGGCGACATGGCGGTAAGCGGTACCACCCATCTCGATATAGTACTTCAGATTCACCCTCTTCCGATTGAGACTCTCTTGAAAAAAACCAGCGGTATAAAGCGAAACGTCTCCGATGTGCCGAAACATAGCGCTTTGGGCTTTGAGTTCCGTTTGCTCCAAGGCTTCTTTCACCATGAGCGCCAGCGGTTCCTGAACCGCGCTTCCATTCTGATCACGAGCGTATAACCGGTCCGTCGACATAAACTGATTCAGCAGGTTCACGAGATAGAATTCCGTTTCGGCCCGGGTCGACACATGCTGTCGTCGCAACGCCTGGACGAGCAATTCTCTGAAAAACGCCTGCGGCTGAGAAACTAAAGTAAGTTTTGTTTTACTGCTCATATCCCTGAGTCGTCAGTTTGGATTTTGATCAATTAAGTCCATTACTAAATTGACCCTCAACTCCCCACCCCTTTAATGTTAGACTGATTTTCAATAGAGTCAAACGAGGCAGACCGGAGTAAACTGCAACTACTCGTCATGAAAACCGTACAGCTGGCGGCAGCCCTCATTTTTGTGCTGTGTCCCCTCGTCTCCTTCGGAGCACCTGGAACCGGAGCACCTGGCCAGGCGAATTCCGCAGCAAAAACAAGCGAAATAACCGTCACTCTCTTCGGCCAACCCTGCTACTTAAGTGGACCAGTGAGCACGTCCGCCCTCAAGAGCATCCATTCCATCAGCCCTGAACAAATCTATCCCAGTTCGGATGCGCTTCCATCCTCCGAGCCCATCCGGCGATCGCTCGAAAAATTGAAGAATGTTTCCGACCTGCCTTCGGGCTTTGAACGGTATAGGGACCGCTTAACAAGAAGGCTTCAAGGATTCCTGGCGTTTTCGGACGGGCTATCCGTCGCGAAAAAGACGGCCAGATCAGAGAATCTTTTGAAGCAAGCCAAGCCGTTTCTCCAAGGCAAGCGCATCAAGGAATTCGAAACACTTGCCGGCAAGATCGATAGTTCAAAAAAACTCGATTCGGATCTTGCGGGTCAGCTCTTTGAAGTGTTTCTGGACATCATCGAACCCGATCCTGAAGAGACCTTTCATCGGACGATTCAGAAAATGAACATTCATTATACCTGTGTTTTCTCGGAAGACGGCGAAAGCGATTCAGAGTGACGCGCAAAAGAAAAATCAGGTCGACTCTCGCTCTCGCTCTTCTCCTGGGCCTGACCGCTGAAGCAACGGCCGCTCCAGTCTTTTTCCACGGAGCCATCGGTTGTCCCTGGCTCAATTATCCCAGCAGCATTCAAAGTTCGGTGGATGCAAACAAACAAAATTCAACTTCATCCAATTACCGGCTCGATACTACGCTGGGCGTATTCATTCCCGTCTCATGGGAAAAGACTCTCGGCGGACTCATCATAAACTGGACCTACGACAAATTTTCGCTCGAGCAGCAATCGTCCCAAACGAGTCAGTTCACCTTCGGGCCAAGCCTGATGCGCTTTTACGGGCCAACGCCCGGAGCCGGCCTTTTTTGGAAAACCGATATCGGCCTGGCCTTGGCCCACGCGTCTACTTCCAGCGCCGTTACTTCGCTCACGAGCAAGCCCGGGATTGGTCTGCTGGCCGGGGTGGGCTATTCATTCGCGGCACGAAACGCGCGACTCCTGATTAAAACTGAGTATGCGGCCCGCCTGATTGAGATGAAGCTTTATCGCACGATCGTCCTCGGATTGGGCCTGCTGCTTTAACCTGAGCGCGATAATATCTTGAAAGTACGCGAGTCAGAACGCTCGGATTGCTTCCGAAAGACCACCCCGGATCATGGCGACCGCGATGGCCGCGAGAAGCAAAGCCGAAATTTTGGAGACCACGACGGTTCCGTCCTTTCCGATCAGGCGGGCGACCGCATCCGACTTTCGGAGGAGCGCCCACGCGAACACGTAATTCAGCAGCAGCGCCAGTACGGTGATCCAGATGCCCGCATTGTTCACCTGAAGAATAAGGGTCGTCAAAACCCCCGGACCGGTGATCAGAGGGACCGCCAGAGGTACGATCCCGGTCGAACCGGATGCCCGTTTCGTCGCCTCCTGCTGGCCTATGAGATCGGCGAGTGAAACAAGGAGCAGAATCAGCCCCCCCGCGATTTTGAAATCAAAAACGGCGATACCGATAAATCGGAAGATCGCATCGCCCAAAAATACGAAAACAAGCGCGACCAGCAAGGCAACTAACATCGAGGTATTGACGACCCGATCACGTTCCGTTCGGCTCAAACCGGTCGTCATGCCGATATAGAGAGGAAGCGTACCGATGATGTCGAGTGCGACGAATAGAGCGACAAAGGTGAGCGCGAAATTCTGGATCATCTATTGTCTCCGGCTTTTACCCAACGACACTCGTGACCATGAACTTATCTATCAGATACTGACGGCACACCTTCTGGATTTCTCTCGCACTGATAGCCCGTACCTTCCTAATGAGTTCGCGCTCAGCCAAATGCGGTACCTGATACAGCAACTCTAGTCCGAAATGGGTGGCGAGAGCCGAATCGCTCTGGAGATCCATCGCTCTCCGGCCAAGATAGAACTCCTTCGCCCGATCCATTTCAGAATCGGAAGGTCCCTGCTCCGCCAGCTTTTCAAGGACCGCGCGAATACCCGCAATCGCCTCTTCGCGCTTCTGGGGAGCTGAGGCGATGTAGGTACCGATGTAACCTGACTCCAGTCCTTCGAAGCTGATCGGAGCGACGGAGTAAGCCAGGCTCTTCTTTTCTCGAAGCTCGATGAAAAGACGGCCGCTTTGACCTCCGAGAATCGTCTGGAGCAGTCTGACGGCATGCCGATCGTCCGAGTTGACGCGAGTTCCGAGCCCGCCGACCAGAATATGGCATTGTTCACGACCCAGTTTTCTTTCGACCCAACGGGGTCCGTTCAGCGGCGCCTCGTCCGGGAGTGAATGAGGGAGTTCGATCGCCGGCATACGCCCCGCCATTTGCCGGACGGAGACATCCAATTCAGCAAGCCACGATTCCAGATGAGCCCGATTTACCGGGCCGCTTACGGCCAAGACGAGGCGCTCTGGACGAATCCAACGGCGCTGGAATTCCTGAAGCTTTTTCTGATTGATCGATTTGATGCTTTCGAGCGACCCGTAAGTCAGCTTGCCGTAAGGATGGGTCTCGTAAAGGGTCTCGAGAAAGAGTTTGGAACAAAGCTGAGCCGAGTGATCCTCGATCGTTTTGACGGAGTCCTCCGCGATCCGGCGGGAATGTTCGACCTCATCCTCGGGGAAAACCGGGTCAAGCAGGAGTTCCGAAAAAAGTCGGGACAGCCCGTTCCAGTCGCGAGCCAGTCCGGTCATCTGAACGCCTACGCTATTACGCCCGGAGAAGCCCTCGCAGCTCGCGGCATGGCCCTCGACGATCGCTGAAATATCCCGAGCGTTTTTCGACGAAGTCCCTTTCGTCCAAGTCAGGGACATCATGTTGCTCGCCCCCCAATCCGACTCGGAACGATCCACAGGATGTGTGAGTTCAAGCCTGAGCCCCCCCAGCGCCGAAGCATGAATACTGAAAACGTGGGACTGTGGACGATGAAAATAAGCGACCCTCATCCCCGAAGGCAGGCTAATGAATTCAACGGGCAGATCTCCGCTGCCGTGACTCTTGGGTTTCCTGATTTTGCCGACAGCGGCGGAATCCTCTTCGGGCGGAAGCAGCCGGCCTGCCATTTCTGCGATTTCCGTAGTATCGAACGTTTCGCCCTTCGGAATCAGGGCCACGGCGCTCAAGCGCCGGTGTTCGAGATACTGGCGTGCCATCTCTCGAATCGTTTCAGGATCAACGGCTCGAAGTTTTGACAGATAGTTTTGGTCGAAATCCAGGTCGCCGACCACGAATCTCAGAAAGCCGAGACGTCCGGCCATCCCGTCGGCCGTCTGAGTGGAGTAGAGGCGTTCACTTTCAGCGTTCACAACCACTCGCGCGAGTTCGTCCGGCGAAGGGCCCTCATCGCGCAGCCGGCGCGCTTCCTTGAAAATCTCTTCCGCGGACGGGTTGATTTTAACGGAAGAGTCGAGTTCTGCCTGGAAAAACAGCATTCCAGGTTCATAAGGAACGTAGAGCCCGCCGGAGACTTCGGTTGCCAATGAGGTCTGGTAGAAGAGTCGCTGATAAAGACGCGAAAGCTCACCCATTCCGAGGATCCCGGCAAGCAGATCCAGAGCGGGAGTATCGGGATTGAGAAGTTCGGGCGCGCGGAAGGATATCCCTAGCGTGGGCGTTTTCACATCGAATGCTTTAGCCTGGATCGCGGAGCGCGGCCGCAGAGCGGCCTCCTCGATCCTTGCAAAACGGCGTGCTACGGTCTTCTTGATCACCGCGGAGCCGAAACGTTTTTCAAGCAATTTCAGAATGCCTTTTCGGCGCGCACCCGTTTGGTCCTGAACCGGCCCGACCAGAATCAACCCCATATTGCCGGAAACATACGTCCGGCGATAAAAGCGCTCCAGATCCGCGACACTCGCGGCCCTAAGCGTCTTGGCAAAACCGATAACCGGTTTTCCGTAAGGATGTTTCTTGAAGGTGAGCCCGAAGAGCGTCTGAAATAACTGCCGGCTCGGCGAATCTTCGTTTTTTCTAAGTTCCTCCAGAATCACTTCACGTTCGCGCTCAAAGTCAGTCTTCAGAAACCGTTGCGGCTTCGCGATCGTGCCAAAAGCATCGACCACACGTTCCCAATGCGGGGCCGCGCAGGTAACGTGATAAACCGTCTGATCAAACGAGGTGTAAGCATTGATATCCCCGCCCAGAGACTCAATGGCTCGAGCCATTTTTCCGGTCGATGCTCGCCCGGTCTCTTTCGCGGCAGCATCCTTGAAGAGCATATGCTCGAGAAAGTGCGCGAAACCGGCTTCTTTTGGATTCTCGTCCGCGCTACCCGTCTTCACCCACCAGTAGGTGGCCGCGACGGGGCCTTCGTAATGCTGAAAGACAACCGGAATTCCGTTTGAAAGATACTCTTGCTCAGGTTGGAAGAACTTAGCCATAGAGCTTACTTTAGTGGCTCGGCTCTCTTTGAGCTAGCGTAAAGGCGAAGAATCTTTCGGGATTCATCAGCGAAAGCCCCGAAATTTTGCTGCATTTGCGCTAAACTGATCTACAGTGGTCTACACGGTGATCGGGTGATTTGATGACAAACAAGAAACTCTACGTTGGAAACCTGCCGCTCAGTACCGAGGAGCATCAACTGCATTCGCTCTTCGCGAGAGACGGGCGACGCGTCGTATCGGTAAAGATTTTCAGCGACCGTAAAACCGGGCACTCCCGTGGTTTCGCGTTCGTCGAAATGGCAACCGCACAAGACGCGCTAGGAGCTATTGAAGCGCTCAATGGACGCGATTTCATGGGGCGCCCACTCGCCATCGATCAGGCCAGGGAAGATACGGATAAGAAGCCGGGCCATACTAGTCCCGGCAGCCGGCCTGGTCGACATTTCAGAACACGCCCAATATCGCGATAAGTCACTAAAATTATATTCGTTTATTTTAAGTTGACTAAATTCATCCAGCATGGTCATTAGGCGAGCATGTTATTGGGGTGGAAATCGCTCTCAATTCTGATCCTGGCATTTCTTACGACAGCCCTTGCCTTTATGGCCGGCTGCGCCAAAGAACTCCAGACCTGTACCAACGTAGCAAAGGACCAGAGAGCCAGCTTCATGGCGCCCCTTGTCCGTTACCCGGTTTACATTATTCCGGATAAAGGTACGTCACAAGGTGACGGGTTCACGGATGCCGAAATCGGATCCATCGCCGGTACCGTTCGCGAATGGAATACGGTCGGACAAAAACTTTTCGGACACGACCTGTTCCGCCTCGGTCCTCCCGGTGCCGTTCCCGAAGGTCTTCGCAACGGAGATCCTCACGATTGCAGACAATCCATCGGGGATCAGACCCGATTTTATGTCGTCCGCGAAACCAACACGGACCGCTGGGCAGCGCTCGGCTTCAACGCCTCGATTCCGGGAGCCACCATCCGCTGTTCCGCTGGCGCCGAGCTCTCGCAGCAAGTCATTTACCTGAACCCGAACCTCGTCAATGCCAACCAGTTCTCCAGCGTCGTTCTCCACGAACTCGGGCACGCGGCAGGACTCGACCACAGCTGCATGAGCGGAGCCGGAAAACCAGATTACGTCGGCTGCGATAAAATTAAACCTGGCCATCCTTACCAGCTCGCCGTAATGTTCCCATCGCTTACAAGAGGAAATGAAAGCGTCGATCCGGAGATCAAGGACACGCTGAAACCAAACGATTCGGAACGAACCCAGTGTCTGTACAATCCTCAACAATAGTTCTCGCCCTTTCCGCTGGATTTGTCGGACTCGTGCATTCACTCGCACCCGGGCACTGGCTTCCAGTCGTCCTGATGGCCAAAGCGCGCCGCTGGCACATCCGAACCGCTGTTTTGGGCGCGCTCGCGGCCGCAACCGGCCACATCGTGATTTCAAACGGGCTGGGACTAGTTTCGATTTTCATCGGCTTCCAATTTTTGCCCGAACTCGAACACGACGTAGAACGCTATGCTTCTCTTATCCTGGTCGTGTTCGGGCTTGGCTACGCTGCCTTCGCCTACTTTCGGCACTGGCAATGCCACGGACACACGCACCATGGCCCGAAACCGGCAAAAACCGCGCAGGCTTTTCTGTTTCTGTTTTCGCTAGGATTTTCGCCGTGTCTTGCCGTCGTTCCCATTATCGCGACAGCGGCCACCAAGGGTTCTTTCGCTACGATTTTAACGATGTTTTTGTTTTCCGTCGGCGTTGTCATCACCCTTATCACCGCAACCGTACTGACAGCGCTCGGCATCATGAAGCTCGATCACCCGGTTCTTGAGCATTATGGCGACGTTCTCGCCGGCATAGGGATCGCAGTGATGGGAATCGTTCTGTTCATCGTGCCGATTTGACGGCGAACCAACTTGACCGCATCAGTTGTTGTTGTTAACAAAAAAGATGATGACGCACACGGAACAAATGTTGATCCTGCTTTCAGCTGTGGCTGGCGCGATACACGTCCTGACGCCCGATCACTGGCTGCCGTCATCAGTCCTTTCATGGCAGAGAGGCTGGAGATTCCCACGCATCATGGGCTTCACTCTCTTCGCGTTCACGCTCCACGTTCTCGCGGGATTCGGAATCTATTTCGTGATGTTTCATTTCGTGAGCGACATTCCGCCGGCGAATCTTTTTTCGGTGGCCCTAATTCTCGTGATCCTGGGCACCATACTGAGAGGTCTGCGGTTCAATCGCATGCGAGAAGTCGTGGGCGTCGGCCCTCGTAGCCGGTGGGGAATATTCGCGGTCTTGTCCCTCCTGGGCCCCTGTGAATCAATCATCCCCATTTTTATCAAGGCGCGCCAGCTCGGCTTCGGCTACATGGAACCGATGGCCGCTTTCCTGCTCGGTACCTTCCTTGCGGGAACAGCTGCGATTCTTTTCACACGCGTCGCATGGAATCTGCCGCATTGGTTTCCAAGGACAATGAACTGGGCACATCAGAGAATGGCAACAGTTCCCTTCCTGGCGGGCGTCGCGCTGGGACTCAGCTTTTTGATGAGACTTTCTGCATAACTTTTCGAAAATGCA
The DNA here is from genome assembly GCA_001770175.1 of Bdellovibrionales bacterium RIFOXYD1_FULL_55_31. Classification (GTDB taxonomy): domain Bacteria; phylum Bdellovibrionota; class UBA1018; order UBA1018; family UBA1018; genus XYD1-FULL-55-31. The sequence goes on from MEQK01000058.1 coordinate 13,409, forward strand.
CCGGGATCATGCTCCGCCCCGGACCTGACCTCACCTGAATCCATTCGGCCTGTTCGCGAAGCGTGCCTCCGGGAGTTAAGGAAGGCTCGCCTGATACTCTAGAAATTCCGTAATCGCCCGGATCGAGTTCCATCGAAAGCTCGGGCATTTCCGACCCCAGGGCTTCCCATTCCCGCGTCCCCCATGGTTCAGGTACACTCATGATTTCGTCCAAATGATAATCCGAGATCGCCAGCCCAGGCAGCGAATGCTTGTCGTCAACCGAAACTCTAGGGCCAACTTCGGTCCGAAGCTTCGAGACTACTTCATCAAGCTGCAGCCCGACCGTGCCGAGCCATGCGTCTGCCCGCAAGAGCGCCGTTTTCATTTCGTACCGGGGACGAGAGGGAAGAAGGTATGTCTTTCCTTCGATGAACTGCCCCGGTGACATTCCACGAACGAAATCGGCATTCTCCCCTTCAAAAGATCGTACCGGCGGCTCCTTAAAATCCACCTCGGTCCCGACTGGCGGCTCCCCCGTCTTTTTCATCCAAAGCACCGGATTCGCGCAAAGCTCGAGCAAATCATCGAGCACCTGCAGCTTGATCCAAGGATGAAGAGGACGAGCCTTTAATGCGATCTCATCCAGAAACGAGGATCGGGAGGCCTCATCCTGGCCCTCGCCAACGAGTTCGAGGCCGGCCATTTCCGATGCCGCCTTCCATCGCAGAGGAGTCAGCGGGTTTTCGAGAGCGTTCAGAAATGCGTCGACCAGCCCCGCTCTGGACTTCGTCTCCGGCTGGCTCTCGAAACACGATCGCACAGGATGATCGGGCGGAAGACTTTCGACCGTTTCACGCGCGCGCCCGAGAAGGTCCGGGATTTCCGGTGTGATGCCGTTCAGCTTCAGCCAACGGGAAGTTTCCCGCATCCAAAGTCTGCTCGAATAAGGATAGGTCACGACCCGCATGATTCCGCCTGGCTTGAGAAACCGGGAAAGATGCTTCAACAATAAAGCCGGATCAGCAACATGGTGGAGAACATTCGATGCGAGGACATAATCGTAGGACCCGAAATCCTGCTTGCTTCCAAACTGGTGCCCGAATTCATGAAGGTCCTCCTGGACAGTCCTGATCGGCGGCCAAGAGGAAATGAACCGGGTGACGCGCGCCATGCGGGAGCGAAACCTCAGACGCGCCAACGATCGGGCACTGAAATCGACGGCGACGATCTCCCGAGCTGCGGGATGCGCCTGAGCGACGACCAGGGGCTCAAGGGTTCCCGCGCCCGCGACGAGAATTCGAATGCCGGTGTGAGTACGAGGAGATCCAAAGGCCAGCCGCGTTCCCGCTTCATAGCTCAATTCACGACCTTGTCCACGCTTCGGAAGCGCAAAGATGGGAATCGGCGGGTAAGGAAATTTTTCGTATTGAGCCCTCAGACCACTCATATCCTGCTGTTATCACAGCCCACATTCATTCCGCTGCGATTATTAGGCCCCCCTCTGGCGAGAAATGGGTGCTAGTGATAAAAGCCAAAGCATGTCGAACAACACGAAGCGCCTGCGCGGCGCGGTCATTGGTTACGGGTTCATCTCGGGGAAAGGCCATATTCCGGCCTATCTTCAACGCGCCTCTGAGCAGGACGATGTTGAAATCGTCGCGATCGCGGATATTTGCGAAGCCCGCCGCGCCCGCGTCCAGGAAACGCTGCCCAACGCCCGGATCTACTCCGATTATCGCGCACTGCTCGATAGAGAATCCGCAAATCTTGACTTTGTGGATATTTCAACGCCTCCCTGCGATCACGCGACGATCGCGCACGCCGCATTTGACAAGGGCCTCCATGTCCTTTGCGAGAAGCCCCTGACAACGAGCCTTCTCGAAGCTCGCGCGCTGCTCGAACATGCGGCGCGTGCGAAGCGCGTTCTCTTTCCCTGCCACAACTACAAGCATGCCCCGGTTGTGAAAGCGATCCAGGAAATCATTTCGAGTGGAAAGATCGGCAAGGTCCGTTCGATAACCCTGAGCACCTATCGCAACACTCACGCAAAAGGTGTCAACGAGTGGAAGACTCACTGGCGCCGGGAGAAAAAGTTCAGCGGCGGTGGAATCGCCATGGATCACGGGAGCCACACCTTCTATTTGACGTTTGACTGGATGAACAGCTATCCCACCGCGGTCACGGCAAAGATGACCAATCTCGAGCCGACGAAGTATGACACCGAGGATAACTTTTCGGCGGTTTTGACTTTCCCGAACGGACTTGCCCATGCCCACCTCACCTGGACCGCCGGAGTGCGCAAGGTCATCTACACGGTTCAAGGCGAACGCGGCGCAATCACGGTCGACGATGATGACATGCAGATCGCCGTCATGCAAAAAACCGATGGCCCCGATGTAGCCCAGGGGGCGATCACCTGGAACGTCGAGAAGCGATCCATTGCTTCACATTGGATGGATGCAAGCCACGTCAGCTGGTTCAACTCCCTCTTCGACCAATTCAAAACCGCGATCAAATCCGGCGATTTCATTGGAAAAGAAGCGCGTGAGGCATACCTCTGCATTCAACTGATTTCGACGGCTTACCGTTCTGCCCAGGAGGGCTCACGGGAACTCCCGCTTGAAATAGAGGTCCCTGTAAAAGCGCATCCGTGACGGGTTTTAAGGATATACACTTTTCTCGTTTAGGGACCTGAGAATGGTTTGCCTAATTATGTAAAGTGCATTAAAAAGGCCTCTATTCTCGAAAGACCAATAAAGGAGTCGAAATCGATGACACCCAATTCCCAAAAACCAAAAACGCCCCTTACGATCGCCCCCGCTGAAGGCAAGCTCGCCATCCTCACACCAGGTATGGGTGCCGTCGCCACCACTTTTTACGCCGGTGTTGAAGCGATCAAACGCGGCATGGCGAAACCGATCGGCTCCTACACTCAAATGGGCAGGGTTCGGCTTGGAAAAAGAACCGAGAAACGCTTCAAACAGGTCAAAGACCTTGTCCCCCTGGCATCGCTCGATCAGATCGTCTTTGGCGGCTGGGATATTTTTCCGGACAGCGCTTACGAAGCCGCGAAGCACGCGCAAGTTCTGGACAAGAACCTCGTTGAGTCGCTCAAAGAACCCCTTTCGAAAATCAAGCCGATGCCGGCGGTTTTCGACCGCGAATTCGTGAAACGAATCGATGGCCCGAATGTAAAAAAAGGCAAAACCAAAATGGATCTGGCGGAACAGCTCCGCGCCGATATCCGCAATTTCATCAAAGACAACGGATGCAGCAGGGCCGTGATGGTGTGGTGTGCTTCAACGGAAGTTTACACACCGCCCACCGCCGTTCACAAGAACATCAAAAGCTTCGAAGAAGGCCTGCGGAATAATGATCCCGCGATCGCGCCCTCCCAGATTTACACGTATGCGGCAATCAAGGAACGCGTCCCGTACGCCAACGGTTCCCCGAACGTCTCCGTCGAGACGCCGGCTCTCCAGGAACTCGCGGAAGAAATGGGCGTCCCGATCTGCGGTTCAGACTTCAAGACGGGCCAGACTTTGATGAAGACCATCATCGCCCCGGGCCTTCGCAATCGCCAACTCGGGGTCGCGGGCTGGTACAGCACGAACATCCTCGGAAATCGCGATGGCGAAGTGCTCGATGATCCAGGCTCCTTCAAGTCAAAGGAAGTCTCGAAGACCGGTGTTCTCACCGACATTTTCTCGAAGGAACATTATCCCGATCTTTATGGAGACGTTTGCCATGTGGTCCGGATCAACTATTATCCACCGCGCGGCGATAACAAAGAAGGCTGGGACAACATCGACATTTTCGGCTGGCTCGGTTACCCGATGCAGATCAAAGTGAACTTCCTCTGCCGTGACTCGATTTTGGCCGCACCGATCGTCCTCGACCTCGCGCTCTTTATGGATCTCGCCGGGCGCGCGAAGATGAGAGGGCTCCAGGAATGGCTGTCCTTCTATTTGAAGGCGCCCGTCGTAAAGCCGGGCCTCTCGCCGGAACACGACTTGTCGGTTCAGCTCCTGAAGCTGGAGAACACTCTCCGCTTCTTCACAAACGAAGAGCTGATCAACCACCTCGGCCTCACCTATTACGGTGTGGACGAAGGCGAAGAAGCCTAAAGCTTTTTCGCTGACATGAGCAGTTAACGCCCGTCTTCGGGGTGATGCGTTAACTCTGCACCATTTATACATTTTCGAATTAAAGCCGGTCGCCATTAGGCCGATATGGTTTTATGATTCGCTTTGTTACGCGTTTGCCCTGGCTCCTGGGTCTTACCGTCCTGTTTTGGACGGCCAGTGGACTCGCAGACTCCTTTTCAACACTGAGCGATGGTCCTCCCCAATTCCAAAAGCTTGCCCTCGGACCGACGAGCTATGTTCCTGTGAAAGCCAAACAGCTCGCAAAAGCTCGGGTGCTTTGGTTGAATTTCGCAGCTCTTCGGGAAATGGGGATCGATATTCCGCGCGATGGACTGAACCCGAACTTCGAAAAAGAGATTCTGGAAGCGATCGGATACGCGATTCCGAATGCAACTGACCCGAAGGAACTCTTCTTGAACACCGAAAAAGCCTTCTTTGCGGATCGGTACGGTGGCTCGGGCTTGGGCGTAAATTTCGGAAGCGGCAGGGCGGCCTCTGCCGGCAAAATCCAGATCAAAGGGATCGGTATCACCCCTCTCGTCGGAGAGGGACAAGCCTTCGATCACGCTCACGGCAGAGCTTCCCTCGAAGAAGCGATCCGGGAAGCAATCTGGGGTGAGATCAACCAGGAATTACCCTACGGCGCGAACAGAGTCCTTGCGATCGTCGACCCGGGCACTCACACCATCTGGAAAGATGGTGGAAAGGAACGCGACGCCCTCATTATCCGGGAAGACCCCCTTCGTCCGGCTCACTATATGAGAGCCAATTACGGACAAGGGGCGCTTCGGGCCTCGGACGCAGCACGAACCGAAGAAGCGACCACCTTTCTCGTGAATTCGCTCCCGGTCCCAAAAGCAGTAAAAGACAAATCCCTTTCGGGACGGCTCAGGGCGGGGCTCCTGGAATATGTCGACCGCCTCTCTGACCAATATGCCGCGGCTTTTGCCCATAGGCTGTACCATGGCGCAACCAGCCCATCGAATTTCGAAATTACCGGACGCTTTATCGATTACGGGACCATGACAGCCCAACCGGGGTACGGGAAAATCC
>MEQK01000059.1 GCA_001770175.1 Bdellovibrionales bacterium RIFOXYD1_FULL_55_31
ATTCGAGGGAACCACCCCGTGTGATCAAAACCGCGGGGTTCAATCGAAAGCCAGATACATATTGCCGAGCCCTTGAGTGAACTGAGAGGAACCATACCCCAACTTTTGGCTTTGCGGGGATCGGTATTCGCGAAAGGGGGAGCGGTTCGCAGGTCTCCGATCACGAAAACTGAATTAGAAGGGACTTTATCTGGACCAAAATCCTCAAGGAGTGGCGCTTCAGAGCATATGGGGTAAGTTTTTCCTTCCGGGAGTCGCTCTTTTCCGCAGGGGGCATTGTCTTTTCCGATCGATTCCAGAGGGAGTCCGTTCAGAAGAATCCGGTTTCTGCGGATCGCGATGGTATCGCCCGGAAGCCCGATCACGCGCTTGATGTAATCCAGTCGGGGCTCTGTTGGAGAAGAGAAAATGACGACTTCGCCGCGGGTCGGGAGTCGGCCTCGGGTGAGCGGGGCAGTCGCGCCCGGGAAGCGAAGCCCGAAGGGCCACTTGCTCGCAAAAATGGTGTCCCCCGGTTCCAACGTCGGTTTCATCGCATGACTCGGGATCCGATAAGCCTCGAAAAGAAAAAACCGGATCAGAAGAGCGACAAAAACCGCCAGAATGACAGCAAGGCCGTAATCTTTCAGTAACTGGCGAGTGGGGTTCGGTGAGTTGGCCGGAGTGTTTGACACGTATGAACCTCAATCCACCTTCAGTACAGCTAGAAAGGCCTCCTGCGGAACTTCGACGTTTCCGATCTGCTTCATCCGCTTTTTTCCTTCTTTTTGCTTTTCCAGGAGCTTGCGTTTCCGGGTGATGTCACCGCCGTAGCATTTGGCGGTCACGTTCTTGCGAAAAGCCGAAACAGTCTCCCGGGCGATGACCTTGGCTCCGATCGCGGCTTGAATCGCGATTTCAAACATTTGCCGTTCGATGATTTCCTTCAGCTTCTTCGCGAGTTCGCGGCCGCGGTAGGCGGCCTTATCCCGGTGAATGATGACCGAAAGCGCATCGACCGGATCACCGTTAAGAAGGATGTCGAGTTTGACGAGGTTGGATTCGCGGTACTCAGAGAACTCGTAATCCATCGAAGCGTAGCCCTTGGTCGCGCTCTTCAGCCGGTCGTAAAAATCAAAAACCATTTCGTTGAGCGGCATCTGATAAACCAGGGCAACGCGTTCCTTGGTGACGTAATCGAGCTTCTCCTGGAGACCGCGCCGGTCGTTGCACAGGGCCATTACGGCGCCCACGTATTCGGAGGGCATGTGAATCGTGAGGCGGATGTAAGGCTCTTCGAGCGTCAGGATCTTCGTCTGCTCCGGCAACCGTGCGGGATTGTCGATCATCGTGACTTCCCCGTTGGTCTGGGTCACACGGTAGACGACCGACGGAGCGGTCGTGATGATATTCATCGCGTACTCGCGCTCGAGGCGTTCCTGGACGACATCCATGTGAAGGAGGCCGAGAAAGCCGCATCGGAAGCCGAAGCCGAGTGCATTTGAGGTTTCAGGTTCAAAGGTCACGGCTGAATCATTCAGCTTCAACTTTTCAAGGGCTTCCTTCAGATCGTTGAAGTCATCCGCATCCACCGGATAAACTCCCGAAAAAACCATGGGTTTTGCTTCTTTGAAGCCGCCCAGGGCCGGGGTGTCCTGTTGGGTCGCATCGATGATCGTGTCGCCGACGCGCATATCCCGGATATCGCGGATTCCGCATACGACGGCGCCCACTTCGCCGCTCGCGAGGCATTCGACGTCAGTGAAACGGGGTGAAAAGGTCCCAAGTCGCAGGACCTCGAAACTCTTGCCGGCATGGTGCAGGCGGATTTTCATACCCTTCGTGAGCTTGCCTTCGAAAACGCGGCAGAGCGCGATGACTCCTTGGTAGGAGTCATACCAGCTATCATAGATAAGTGCCCGAAGGGGGTCTCCATCGGCGTCTTTCGGGGGCGGGAAATAATTGACGACGCCCTCTAGGATCTCGTCGATTCCGATTCCGGCTTTGGCGCTGCATTGAACGGCATGTGAGGTGTCGACAAGGCCGATCATTTCGTCCACTTCCTTGAGGACGCGATCAGGGTCCGCGGAAGGAAGGTCAATCTTGTTCACGGCCGGGAAGACTTCGAGGTTGTTGTCGAGCGCCATGAAAACGTTTGCGAGAGTTTGAGCTTCTACCCCTTGGGAGGCGTCGACCACCAGGATCGCGCCCTCGCAGGCGGCAAGCGAACGAGAGACTTCATAGGTGAAGTCAACGTGGCCTGGAGTGTCGATCAGATTGAGAATGTACTCCTGCCCGTTGTTGGCTTTGTACTTCAGGCGAACGCTTTGGGCTTTGATTGTGATGCCGCGCTCGCGTTCGATATCCATGTTGTCGAGGAACTGGGCTTCCATTTCTCGTTTAGTTACGGTGCCCGTACGCTCGAGAAGGCGATCGGCCAGCGTTGATTTGCCATGATCGATATGGGCGATGATGCAGAAATTCCGGATGTTTTTAGACATGGTTCTTCATTGTTAGCTTAAGTCGGACAGAAACTAGCAGAAGCGGTGAGAGGACGTCAATGAAAGGGAGATACTGTTTCGTCGATGGGGTTGGCGGGGTGCGTTAGGCGAACGACTGCGAAGGGGTGCCACCCTTCCTCTAAGATGCTCGTGTTTTTCTGGAAGGCAAAGGCCAACCATGATTTCGCCGCAAGTTCTCCACGGAGTTACGGCAACGCTAACCCGCCAAACGCACTCTCACGCGAGGTCCCGTGCAAATTTTTTAAGGGGTGGCCCGCATTCAATTCAGAGCCGCGTTTCGTCGATTCAGTCGGAAAGGAGTTTTTGCGCCTTTCGTTATGTGATTTAAGCTCCCCAGATTTAGCAAACGAGCAAAAACGAAAGGAAATAATATGAAAAAGACAATTCTGGCGAATCTGATGATTTTGGGAATCACTGGAATCACGATCTTGGCGACCGCGAATGCCTCGAACTACCCTCCTGATTATTGCAGCCCGAGGGTGAATGTGCGCTCGGACGGGCCGGCCTTCTTGGCCGACGTGCGCAGCGGATGCTCGAGCACCAAATATGTGATCGGTTACAAAGCCTCCGGAATGTTCCGTTCTCAAAACGCCGTCGATGCGCTCATTTCGGTCCGCTGCAGATCGTATGACGGACACCTAAATATCGTCTCACCGGTTTTCATTCGCCTCGGACGTGAGTGGCACGGCACAGGATTTCTTTCTGGAAGTATTTCCGAGGGTGACTCCATTTTCTCGCCTTGTATAAATGGTTACGTTGGTGCCATTTCGATCGCCTTTCTGGCCGAAGGGCAGTGGGATTCACGTTATGGCGCCAATTATTATTTGGACACGAATCGGATAAATGCGAGCTATAAATCGAACTCAGTGAATGGGTATGAAATCCCGCTGGATATCTGGGATTTTATCGTCGATGAAATGCGGCGCTAACCCGCTACATTTTATCGAAACGAGAGGGCTGGTACTTGACCAGCCCCGTTCCATTTCGCGGCGCACCTTTTCAAAGACGATCCGTCGGATTAAGAGATTCAGCGAACCTGAGATTGCGAAAACGCGATGTCGGTATTGGGAATCATGGCCCTGCTCGGATCGATCGCTGCTACGAACACCTATTCAGCCATTCCGTTGGAAGATGTAAGCCGCTTTCCTGACAAATTTCTCTACAAGGACCTCCTTAGCATTCAAAGCGCGAATTTAATGTCCGCCGAATTGGCGCCACGAACGCAACCATGGTCAGATGATTACTGGCCCACTCATATGGGGCGGCTTGCGAAGCGTTACGCCGATCCGGATTTCCCGTTTTCGCTGTCGCTGAAGGCAAATTCCGATTACCTCTTTTCGACACTATTCGAGAAACCTGTCGATATCCTTTCGCCAGCGGAAAAATACGATCTCCTGGTCGGTGATGAAACAGCAACCCTGACCCGAAGCATGCTTGACCCTGGCGACGAACTCGATGATGGGGCGATCGAAAGCTGGGCGGGTATTTGTCACGGCTGGGCCGCTGCTTCAATGATGCTGCCAAGGCCAAGAAAACTGGTCAATCTCAGAGCAGCCGATGGGAAACTTATTCCATTTTACCCAAGCGACATCAAAAGCCTGGGTTCGGCGCTCTGGGCGGCAGCTTTATACGATTACCGGATGATCGGGACTTTCTGCCAAAGAGAGTACGGCGATCTCGATGGCAATGGAAGAATGCTCAATCCCGAGTGCTTCGATCTAAACCCCGTGACTTGGCATCTGGCAATCGTCAATCAGCTCGGTTACGCGGGTCGGACGATGGTCATGGATGTGCAGTACAATCGCGAAATCTGGAATCAACCGGTCCTCGGGTACCGCTATCAATACTTTAATCCCGCAACAGGACGGATTACGGCCCAACTCGCCGAGAGTGCCATTCCGATCCAAAGCTATTTTAATGACCGCTTCCGCAAGTATCGCAATCCTCAAACGAGCTGGGTCGTCGGTATCGTGATGGACGTCACCTATCTCAATGAAACAACGCCCTCCCATCGCAAGACGGATTCAGAACAGGAGGACCTCACGGACAAAGTGCGTTACTACTACGATCTGGAGCTCAGTGCCGAGGGGGCGATTCTAGGCGGCGAATGGCATCACGAGCGCCATCCCGACGTACTCTGGCTTCCGGCAAAAACGGCGCGCGCTCTTTCCGTAGCCGACCCGAGTCTGCCGAACCTGCCTTGGGATGGTTCCACTCCGTTTCCCGTGGCATGGAAGATCCCCGCGACCCAAGCTTCCTCGTATCGACAGCCGCTCGCGCGAATCGTCGAATTGCTTTTCAGGATTTCATCGGAGTAGTCATTGCGTGCCCGATAAAAATTGCAAACTCGGGAACTCCGGCAGAATAGTCGAAAACTTTGTGGCGCTGCGGGCTTAAATCGTTTGAATTCGGCGCGCGTGTGGGAATTGCTTGTGCAGCCATGGCGAGGTGAGCGCGCTCGGTTGGGATGCTGGCGTACGTCTTGAAGCGCAGTTCGCGAAAAGAAGATTTTGAAAAGAGCGGGGCGAGCCCGGAACAGAACGCTGCGGAGTCCGCCGCCACTCCGCCGGCGGAGAAATCAAAAGCGAAACAGACCCGGCATATTCCTCAAAAGCTGAGAAGCGCCGTATGGAAGCGAGACCAGGGGCAATGCACTTTCATCAATAAGGAAATCGGGGTGCGCTGCGGCTCCAAATACCTTTTACAAATTCATCATCTGAAAGACTTTTCCTTGGGAGGTAAGCATACGCTCGATAACCTCACCCTGAGGTGCCGAAATCATAACCTGCATGCCGCAATTCAAACGTACGGGAGCTCGCTGATGAATCGATATCTGAGAGATTGAGCGAGAGTATCAGACGCGTGATTTCGGCTCATTCTCCCGAGTGATCCCCCTCGGTAGCGGTTTTCCCAGAACCACGCCAAAACGGCAACCCTCCTGGGATTTCGAGCGCCACAACCTAAAGAGCCCCGCACGCAACTGACATGCCGGGTATCCTCAAACCCGCCAAACGCACTTTCAACTGTCAAGACTTTAGACACTTCAAAAATCGCCGGTGCTGATTCTTGGTCTCTACTCGATTTGCTTCATTTTTGCGCTGAATTGCGCGATTTCGCGCTGGCACCCATATTGAAATACGTCCTTGTAAGGCGGTCATTCAAATGCGTACTCAGGTCACGATGCTGGTCTTCGTCTGCGCGATTTCTGCCGGTTGCGCGTCAACCCATACGGCGCGAAACCTCGCCAGCGAGCGGGATTTCAGGGAGGGAGAAAGAGTCTACAACAACGAGCTTGGCGGAGGATCCGTCATTGCTTATCTCGATCCCGAAAACATTATCGTGGATTTCGACCGCGTCGGAGAAACGACGCTTTCGGGGGCGCTGCTTCAAAAAAGGAAGTCCTGCACGGACCCGTTGCCCGGGCGAGCCAGTTTATGTGCCAATGAAAGGGCATTGGGGATGGATGCCGACGGCCGGGATTATACCGGCATGATCATCGAAGTATTCGATGGCCGGCCAGGCCATCCCTCGGAAGTGGTCGCGATCAAACGTGACCGCGGGTCCAAGAAGCCTCTTTACGTGGAACTCTACACCCAGTCCCTTTGGGCCTCAGGAGACTGTTACAAGGATCTCTTCTCAACCCAAAAAGCCTGCGTCGGCACGAAGGTGAAGTACGGCAGCGCGAAGGGGACCGTAAAAGAGGTGTTTGAGAACGGAACCCTTCATATTAACTTTTCCCGTGATACCGGAAACGCCCTTCTCCCGCTTCAGGCGGTTCAAATTATCTCGAAGCGCAGGACTGGATAAGCACGACAGATTTTGGCAGCTGCTCAGAGGTAACGCTCATTTACGTTCGACGTCTTCAGCTTTTCCGCGCGTTCCTGTTCTGACCTGGCCAGTGCCGTTGAGAGATAGCGCTCAGTATAGCTTGGAATAATCGTAACGATGTTCTTTCCTTTATTCTCCGGTCGCGCGGCAACACGAAGAGTGGCGACCAATGCCGCTCCCGAGCTGATCCCGGCGGGGATGCCCTCTTCCTTGATCAGTCTTCGGGCCATCGTAAACGCGTCTTCACTCGTGACCTTTTCGGTGCCATCGATCAAAGCGGTATTCAGGTTTTTCGGGATGAAGCCCGCTCCGATTCCCTGAATGCGATGGGCTCCGGGTTTCTCGCCCGAAATCACCGCCGACTCAGCGGGTTCGACCGCGATCATTTTTACAGTCGGTTTCTTTTCCTTGAGCACTTCGCCGACTCCGGTCAGCGTCCCCCCCGTCCCGACGCCGGTAACAACGATATCGACGGTTCCGTCGGTATCACGCCAGATCTCAAGTGCCGTCGTCTCGCGATGGATTTGAGGATTGAGCGGATTGTCGAATTGCGACGGCATGTAGGTCAGCCGATCGGTCTCGACTATTTCGCGAGCCTTGGCGATCGCTCCCCGCATGCCGAGCGCCCCCGGTGTAAGAATCAGGTCGGCACCGAGGAGGAGAAGAAGCGTTCGCCGCTCCATGGACATCGTGTCCGGCATCGTGAGGGTGAGCGGGTATCCTTTGGCGGCACAGACAAAAGCGAGTGCGATGCCGGTATTTCCGCTCGTGGGTTCGACTACTCTCATTCCGGGCGTCAGGAGTCCGCTTCTCTCGGCGCCCTCGATCATGCTCTGGCCGATCCGGTCTTTTACTGATCCGAGTGGATTGAAAAATTCCAATTTGAGCCAGATTGTTGCCGGCGAGTCCCGGTCGATTCTTTGCATTCGAACGAGGGGGGTGAAACCGATGGTCTTCGTGATTTCGACAAATGTTTTCATGCGGTATTCTCTTAGCACCGGTCAATGAGTTGGTCAC
>MEQK01000060.1 GCA_001770175.1 Bdellovibrionales bacterium RIFOXYD1_FULL_55_31
TGGAGGATTTCGGATTTCACGGAAGACGGACGGCTGCTCCTGGCCCGTGACACCGGTGCGCTGACGGCGGAGTACTTCGAATGGAATCCCGTCAGTCGCGCGCTTACTCCCGTGGTCGGTCAAAAAGAGCTCGAAGAATACTACGTCAGATACGGAGTGAAGTCGGGCGAATTTTTTGTCTTAACACCGAAATTCAGCGATTTCAGGCGTCTCTATTTGATGAAGGCCGGGAAGTTTTCACCGGTATCTCCGGAGATGGAAAGTGACGTCGCGGCTTTTGATTTGGATCGTGTTCGTAAGCACCTCCTGTATGAAGTCAATGATCGGGGCTATACGCGGCTGCGCGCTCTTGATGCCGGGACTTTGAAGCCGCTTGCCCTGCCTGGATTTCAGGACTTCGGGAACGTCGACCACGTTTATGCCGGGACCATGGCCCGGAATGGGCGTTCATTCGTGATCGGGATTGAAACCGCGAAGGCGCCCAGGACGAGTTATGTTTACGAATGGAATACACGCAAACTAACCCAGTGGGTGATCCCGAGTGCTCCAGAAATCGACACCAGTAACTTCGCGCAGGCGGAGCTTGAATCCTATCCTGCACGGGACGGAACGCCGATTCCGATGTTTGTGCGGCGTCCGCGGTCTTGCGAGACGAGCAAAAGTCCCTGCCCGGTTGTCGTTCAGTTTCATGGCGGTCCGGAAGAGCAGGCTCGCCCCGGATTCTCAACGCGAGCTCAAATGCTCGTTGAAGCCGGCTTTATTCTTGTCGAACCGAATGTGCGCGGGAGTGATGGCTACGGTAAGACCTGGATCAATGCCGACAACGGGGCAAAGCGGCTCAACATCATCACTGACATTGAGGACTGCGCGATTTTCATTCGCAAAGCGTGGGCGAAAGACGGCAAAACGCCTAGAATCGGGGTCCTGGGCGGGAGCTACGGGGGTTATTCAACTTTGATCGCCATGACAAAGTTCGCGGGGGCCTACGACGCGGGTGTCTCGATCGTCGGCATCAGCAATCTGCTGACTTTTTTGAACAACACCGCCCCTTATCGCCGGATCTTGCGAGTGACCGAATACGGAGATCCAGACAAGGACCGTGACGCTTTGCTTCAGCTCTCGGCTACAAACTATCTCGATCGCGTAAAGGATCCTTTGATGCTGATCCAGGGTGCGACTGACCCGCGAGTTCCGGCTGGCGAGGCGATTCAGGTTCATGCGGCCTTACAGGAGAAGAACATTCCTTCGGAGCTCATCATCTTTTCTGATGAGGGGCATGGTGCTGAAAAACGGCAGAACCAAGTGCTGATGCTGGGGCATATGATCAGGTTCCTGAAGGAGCATTTGTTGCCGTGACCCCATGCGCGCCGCATCAATTCCCAGTCGCTTTCGATGCTGCTTTTGGTGAATAAGTAAGTCTATAATTTAGCTTCCATGCTCGCGCAAAAAAGAACGCTCATCATCGTTCTTCAGGATAACGCACCGGTGCTCAAGCAGCTCGCTGACCTCGTCAAAAAAGACGAGACTTTCGAAGTCGGGGTTTGCCGATCATTGGGTGAAGTTCATGCGCACTTTACGGACGAGAAGAAATATTTCGTACTTTATGCCGTTTCGAGCGTGGACGACCTAAAGCGTCTCGTCCCTTTCACGAAAATGACTGTCCGTCAGATTGCTCAGGGCCACGTGGCTTTAGTGGCGCTCAACCGGCTCGGGCTAGAAAATGCTCCGATGATTCTAAAGGCGATGGGATTTGCGGATGTGATCTCATCGGTTTCGATCAAAGCAACGGGGCTGCGGCGTCGGCTCGAGAGTCTTTCTGAGTTGCTGAACCGGCCGAGGCAAGAGAACGTCGACCAAAAGCCGGTAGCGGAGTCGGCGCAGCAGCTCGTTTCGCCTCTGCGAGAAATTCACGTTCTGGAGCCGCTGACCATTGCTTCGGATTGTTGGCTTCTCAGGTCAAATCAGGACGCAAAAAAGATCAAGGACCAGTGGGTCGTGAATCTCATGGGGCCGGGCCCCCCGGCCGGCCATTGGGAAAGGCGAAATCGGGAGCCCGTTGTTCCGGATGGTGACAACATGGCTTGGGAGTGGCGGCCGAACGACGCCAAAGATGGGACATTCGTGGAGCCCGGGGGCTCGTGGATCTTTCAAGGCAAGCGTCCGCTCTTCGCCGAGTTCCACTGGATTTTCATCAGTAAATTGCCAAAGCTCAGCTACTTTCTCGGGGGCAAGGAAATCTGCGATTATTTCACGCTGACCGAGGATGGAAACCTCAGTATTCGCGCCAATTCTGAAATTGCGAAAAAGAAATGGCCGGCCATCCATGCCAGTATTTTGAATGAGTACCGTGTGGGTGTTCAGAAATTCGAGAACAATTCGCCAGTCAGGTTCTTCAAGAATACTGAAAACAAGGGTAGGCAAATCAATAATAAGATCGGCGAGGATGAGCCCGCGACGCCTTGGCGCAATTTGATGGGGCTGAGTGAACCCGGTCCCGAATGGAAAAATCAGCTTACCCCCGATATTCAGAACAATATTGAACAGCTAAAAAAAGACCTGAATGCGAAACAAGCGCTATTTTCTCGGATCGCCAATCCTGGAACAAGATTCAGTTATGTCCGTGAGCTCGAGAAAAGTCACCTTCCGGCGGTCCTCTGGACAGCGGGGCAGAAAATAAAATTTTCGGCGAAAATCGAAAGGTTTGACCAGGACTCCGATGCAGTTATTCTCCAGGCCCCCGCGGGGGACGATGCGAGACAGCTTGTTTCCGAGGATGCCTCGGGGCAGGTGTTCGTGAATATCAGTTTGCATCGGGGAAGCCTTTTTTTCGTGACGAATCGCGGTCGGATTCAGATTGAGGGGGCCTGTCTGCGGATTCCCATGCCCGAGACCCTGTACGAAGTTCAGAGAAGATCGCATTTCAGGCTTCCGATTCCGGCCGAGAAGCTTGCGTTTGCGGTGGTTGCCGGGCAGATGCACCCACTCTTGAACTTAAGTGGCGGTGGAATGGCTTTGATGGTGAAAGGCTCCGATAAAGACCGTTTCGCACAAGGCACCATTCTCGAAGATGTCGGCTTTGACTTGTGCGGGACCGAGATTCACTGCGCAGCCGAAGTGCGCTGGGTCAAGCCTGACGCGAACGGCTCGAATTTCACGATCGGCATTCAGTTCAAAGACCTCGACCCCATGCACCAGCAAAAGATCAGCCTGTATGTCCTTGAAGAAGGATTCGGGGCTATGAGCGACGAAACTGTTTCTTAAGCGACGAGTTTAAGAGGCGCGGCGCCCGAGGAGCCCGGGTTGTTCTGTTCATCTTTCGCGTTTTTCTGCCTTTTCTGATTGTTGATGACGAGGTTGAGCGAGGTTACGAGACCACCTAGAACGTTTGCCCGCTCGAGCAAGCGGCTTGCGCTATCGTTCGTCTTCCGGAAAAGTGCCTCATTCTCTCGGTTCGTACACTCGAGCTCCTCGATCGCACTCTTGATCTCGCCACTTCCTTTTTCCTGCTCCTGCGTCGCGGTCAGTATTGAATGGCTCATGCCAGCCGCGTCGACCGATTTGCCGAGTACCTCGCCAAGAACTTCCTGGCATCTTCGCGCGACCACCTGACCCGCGTCGAGTTTTGCTTTGGTCTCGGCAAGAAGTTTCTCGATCCCGACCCGCGTCTCGTCGGAAATCCGCTTCACGCGTTCGGTACTCCGGTCGATAATCGCCCGGATCTCGCGAGCGGAATCGCCGCTCTTTTTTGCAAGCGACCCGACCTCCTCGGCGACGACTGCGAAGCCCCTTCCGTGTTCCCCGGCACGCGCGGCCTCGATAGAAGCATTGAACGAAAGCAGCTTCGTTTGGAATACTATGTCATTGATCATCTCTGTTTTGACCGTGATCTCGTGCATGATCTCAGCGAGCGATTTCATGTGCTCGTTGTTGGTTGTGATCGAGCTCATGATGTTTTGATTGCTTTTGTTGATCTCATCGAGCGCGGAAACCATTTCGGTCATCGTCCGCTGACCGAGCGTGGCAAGTTCGTTGGTCTGTTGCGAAACTTTGTTCGATGTGGCCGCATTTTCGGAGTTTCTCGAAATCATTTCGTTCATCTCGGTCACGGCCGCCGCAGTCTCGGTTATTGCGCTGCTCTGGCGTTCACCGGTTTTGGCCAAAACATCCGAAATCCGGGCCATGCCCTCGGCAGTTTGTTTCAGCTCGGTTGACTCATTCATCAGCTTTCCGATCACCATCGTGATGGGATTAATCACTTTTGTGAGCTGGTTGGTGGCATTGAAGAGCGAAAGGATGATCGTTATGATGGTCGCGATGGCGAAGCCGATCAGGTTCTTTTTCGGGATATCCGCCGTGACCCCCTGGATGTCCTCGACATAGACACCGTTGCCGACGATCCAATTCCATGGTTTGAAAAGTTTTATATACGAGATTTTCGGAATCGGGTCGTTGCCGTTTTGCTTGGGCCACATGTATTCGACGAATCCCGCTCCGTTCTCCCGCGCGACCTTTACCATTTCCACGAAGAACGTCTTGCCTGTCGGATCTTTGTAATCCGTAAGGTCTTGGCCGACCATTTCGGGTTTGTAGGGGTGCATGACCATTTTGGGCTGGAGATCGTTTATCCAGAAGTACTCTTTTTCGTGATAGCGCAGGTTTTTGATGAGCTCGAGGGACTGTTTTTGAGCTTCCGCCTGGGTGAGCGCGCCTGAAGCGGCTTTCTGTTGGTACAGTTCCAGAATGTTGAAAACCGTTTCGACCGCGATTTGTGTCGACTCGCCTTTGCTTTGCGAAATCCGGCTCTCGATCATCGGGAGGCTGTAGAACAGAAACAGCAGGGCGAGCGGGAGTGCCGCGACACCGCTCGCGAAGGTGGCCTGCATGAAGAAACGCCAATGAGATTTCAGATGTGCGAGAATTTTCATTGTAAGCTTGTCGGCTCCTACGACGGCATTTTTGAGTTTTTTGGGATTCCAGTCTTTTGGGCATAAACAGCGGGTTTTTGGTTAAACCGAACTGTGCCTTGATCAGATTCTGCACAGTTTGATGTCAAACATTTCGACAGTTCATTCATGTATTGGCAGGTTTGACACAGGGGGGGGGCGGGAACGTGATTTGAGCGATTTTCTTGAGGCTGGCGGAAATATCACGCCGTTTCGATTGTTTGACTCTGCTTTCGTCCGACGTGGGCTTCTGACCGAGTCTGATTTGCGCTTCTGGAGCGGCTGGTACGGAAGTTGTTATGTACAGGTTACTGACCCATGGTTGTTACCGAGACTGAGGAATTTATGAGTGTCCAAAAAAACGTTTCTATTCTGGTCTGTGTTCTGGCTACCAGTAGCGCGCTGGCGGGAGAGGCTCTTCCGGCCTCCCTTTTACCAGAAAATGCATGTTTGCAGCTCAATGCTCCCATTCAGGTCTCCGCTTTGAACGCCCGAGTGGATGATGTTCGGCTGGTGGCCGGCACCATTCCAGAAAAGAAAAGTGAGGGCGTCGTGGTGATGGGAGATTCCCCTTTGGTGGACGATGGAGCCTCTCTGGTTCTTGAAAAATCTTCCCCGGAGGTGACCGTGCAACTCAGAATTCCTCCGAGCTGCAAGAATGAATCTGGTAAAAAGGGTACTGCTCCTTGCGAAGCGGACATTCAGGGGACGATTCAGATCACTCCTACTTCCGTTTCAAAGATCGCGAAGGAATTCACTGGAACCCTCGAAACCGCCGCTCAGGCTGCTGAACTCTGTGTCAGCGGAATCGCCATTGACGCCGTTCGAAACGGCGGCAGACTCGTCAGCGCGAAGATCTACCTGTATCTGAATGGAACCAATACGGCGGTTGAATTAAGCGCGCCACAGGCCTCGACGAAAGACATGAAAGTGATCGACGAGCCTGTGGGTGAGAGGGTTGCTGTTACCCTTCCTTCGACTGCGGAAGCGGCTCACTGAGCAACGTGATATTTGGGCGCTCGTGCCCGTGCGAAGAGCCCTTGGTGAGGCGCGCAGACGTTCGAGCGGCTTACTCTAAGCTCTTATCCCGACCCCCTAATTCTCTGATATATCTAGAGAAATTACTCATTCATCTTAACGTTTGTTTTGTTGCGCGCAATGATGCGACGCGTTATATTAAGTATTGTAAACACTGTTTCACTGACGAAACAGAGAGGAGCATATGAAACAAAACTTTTTTGTTTTGGCAATGATGCCTTTAGCGTTGTCGCTCGGCGCTTGTAACGCCGAGTTGGCGAACTATTCCAATGACGGATCAGCTCGCATCGCCACAGGGAGTGGAAAGTTGAAGCTCCGTGCGATGGCACGCTCGGCCGCTGGTGATGATTTGGCACGACAGGTTCAGTCGCCACTTGCGTACGCTGAAATTACGATTCGTGAGATTCAGATCCGCTCAGCCCTCGATGGAAACTTCTACGCTTTCCAGATCACCCCGATTGCGCTGGATCTGATGAGCCTGAACGAGGGCTTTCCCCTCGTGCTTGCGCGCGCGAAACTTCCGGCGGGAACCTATGACCTTATCCGTCTGATTACAGATGAGACCGGGCTTGCCAAGCTTGAGGACGGCAGAGTTGTCGATCTCAGAGTTCCAAGCGGACCGCAAACTGGAATCAAGGTCTTTTTCGAGCCCGCCCTGACGGTGGCCGAAGATCGGCTCAGCGTGGCAAGTTTTGAATTTGATGTGGACCGTTCATTTGTGCTGACCGCCA
This sequence comes from Bdellovibrionales bacterium RIFOXYD1_FULL_55_31, assembly GCA_001770175.1. GTDB lineage: Bacteria > Bdellovibrionota > UBA1018 > UBA1018 > UBA1018 > XYD1-FULL-55-31. The sequence goes on from MEQK01000060.1 coordinate 6,713, forward strand.
ATGGTTATCACTTCAAACCGGTCATACGCCCTGCCGTGATCGCACCGATCGACATCAATAACGGCGTCGATACGGGCATTGATCCTGGCGTTGATACTCCGGCTCCGGGCGGCGATCCTGTTGGAACGGATCCTGTTGGAATCGATCCGGTCAATCCTGTTGATCCAGTGGATGGAACGGACCCGGTGAGTGGCGGCGATTCCGGTGATGGCACGGTCGTGACTCCGCCCGATTACATCGATGACAATTTTCTTCCGGTGATCGGCGTATAAGGGGGCTTCTCGATTCGCGTTTAGAACGCGGTTTATGTTCGCGGTGGGCTGGAATCCGGCTTGCCGCGAACTTATTTTTAAAGTTGTGGGCAGAGCGGCGAGGTAGGCGGACAGAGTGGCCCACACTCTTTGCCTCGTTCGCTTTGAGAGCCGAAGTTAAGCCCCTCCTTAGGAACCATTTGAGAACTTCCCGAGGAAGGGCTTTCCAGTAGCTGAAACAAAATGAGGCTCGTTATTCACTGCGCATGACAATAAACGTTCGCGGAACACTCTTGGTTATTCGTAGCGGCGCTGGCCTGACACTGGCGGATTGCTTCGGACCGTGCCAGAGAAGGGTCACGGCTCTGATCAGTGAAATTGTACCCATTGCTTGAAGTTGTGCATGAAACGAAGGGCGCATAATACTGTCCGTCATTGCACGCTACGTTCGCGGAGCACTCTTGGTTGTTCGTAGCGGCGCTGGCCTGACACTGGCGGATTGCTTCGGAGCGTGCCAGAGAAGGGTCACGGCTTTGATCGGTGAAGTTGTACGCGTTGCTGGTAGTCCCACAAGAAATCATCGGATGATAATAACTGCCGTCATTGCACGCTACGTTCGCGGAGCACTCTTGGTTACTCGTAGCGGCGCTGGCCTGACACTGACGGATTGCTTCGGAGCGTGCCAGAGAAGGGTCACGGCTCTGATCAGTGAAATTGAACCCATTGCTCGAAGTTGTGCAGCTAATCATCGGCAGAACTGGGGGCATCGGACCTAGGTTGGAGGAACACGCTACGTTCGCGGAGCACTCTTGGTTATTCGTAGCGGCGCTGGCCTGACACTGACGAATTGCTTCGGAGCGTGCCAGAGAAGGGTCACGGCTCTGATCAGTGAAGTTGTACGTGTTGCTCGAAGTTGTGCACGAAACGAAGGGCGCATAATACGCGCCGTCATTGCACGCTACGTTCGCGGAGCACTCTTGGTTACTCGTAGCGGCGCTGGCCTGGCACTGGCCGATAATTAGGCGTATGAGAAGCTGGGTATCCCGTCCTTGGCGAGAAAAACTGTAGCCATTGCTCGACGTTGAACATTCAAGTAACGGTGGTGGGAGGATGTCCAAAATATTGGAAGCAAACGATTGGGAAGTGCAACACAACACCGCGATTGCCGTGAAACAATGTGAAAGCTTTCTCATAAAAATAACCTCCGAAGATCGATTTTGTCGCCGAGCGCTGATCGGAGCGAAGGGCAATTATTATTCGAGCGGCTTATGTCACGAGATGCGCCATGCGTCAATAGGATTGAGCAATTCAGTCATACAGCGAGAGTAAGTGGAAGGTAAGTCTTCAGAATCAAAATGGTGGGCAAGGCAACGAGGTAGGCGAACACCTCTCCGGCCGAGGCGCCGCCACCGCGATCGTCATTTTCGAGGTCGAGGCCTATCTCGACCCAAAAGCATTGCTCCCTGACGATTTGGACGCGTTAAAACAGGTTTTGAATACAAACTTGCGGGTAGCTCGGCATATCGGCGGTAGTCTTGGGTTTGTGAGAGACCACGTAACGAAGTAGCGCAGGTCAGAAAACGCCCGAGGCGGTATGCCCTAATTGTGACGCCATGCTATGTAACTTTGAAAAAATCGAGGGCAAAGCAGCAAAGTTCTTCCTCCGGAGACGCCTTAACTACAGCTTTAGTGTTTTCAATTTGCTTGATGAGGTCGGCTTTGATCTTTAGGACGTCGTCATGAGAAATGGAAACCACTGAGGAATAGTGGAGGTCGGAGTCGTTTTGCTGCTCCAACGAGCGCATTGCTTGAAGACGCCAATTGATATGGCTTTTTGCTATGAGTGGAGAGTCACTGCCCAAATGAATCCTGGTCGAGCCAGGCTTATATTTGAGGCCTTCCTGGGTCGCGAGGCCGCTTGATATAAGCAGATCCAGTACCTCGGAAATTACATGCGCCGGCAGAGAGAAGTATTTGACGAGGCTGTCACGTGTTTGTAGCTCCGGAATCGTGAGAGCGATGTGGATCGCAGAAAAGTACCACTGGCTATAGTATCTGAGCTTGTTTTCATCTGAAAGCTGATTGGTTATCTTAAGGCGGTCCTTTAAGACGAGCCGCCGCTGTAATACACCTTCGAGCTGAGCATCGAAATAGCGTCGCAATTCCGGAGTTCCTGCGCGTTCGCTTTGCAACAATAACAAGAAAAAGTGACTTTCCTCCTGATTGTGCCCCAGAAACCGATTGATCGCTTCTCCCTGTTCGAGATTGAAGTGCGCTTCGCCTTGTAAGACCCGAGAAACGTAAGTGTCTTGGCACCGAATTGCTTGGGCCATTTTGGCCTGTGCTCCATGACCATGTTTTGGAAGTGCTCGGAGACGCTCCCGAAGATAGATTCTGTATTTTTGGTACTCAAAAATTAAATCGAGCATTCACTTGTAATATCGTCATGTTCAACTAGAAAGTGAAATAAAAATGGAAACTAGCGTCCAAAAATAATTAGTTTTAAATGGTGAGGCGTAATGCGGCGCGCTATTTATCGTTGCGTCGCGATTATGCGACCGAATTTGAGCCGGGATACGGCAGGTGGGAGATGACCTATGAAAAATAAAATCTTCTTGGTGGTAGCGATGGCATTGGTTTCAGCAACAATTGCGACCGGGGCTTTTGCGTCTGAAGGTGCGGTTCTGAAGACCAGCGAAGTTGACCCGATCGAGCGCTTCACGTGCAAGAATTTTGTACTTCCCAAAATGAATTTAAAGGATAGTAAATTGGCCGATTGCAGGCTTGCCTCCGCAATTTTGCGTCTACAGGAAATGGCGGGTGAAACCGTCCTCACGACGTCTGAAGTGCAACCCGTCGAGGAGTTTGTCTGTAAGAAAATCGCGTTACGTGAACTCAATCTTGAGGATCGAAAAATCGCTGACTGTAGGTTCGCTGCAGCTATCGTGAAGCTGGAGGAACGGATGGGGGTTGATGCGCTTAAGACGGGCGAGCCCAGTCCCGTAGAAGAGTTCCTTTGCAAAGAAAAGGTATTGCCGGAGCTGCATTTCGAAAATCGTAAAGTGGCTGATTGCCGTATGGCCGTCGCAATTCAGCGTCTGGAGTCCATTGTTGAGGGACAGTAAGTCGTGATGGTGAGCACTCGAATGAGAGGTCTCGAAAATAGATTGTGCTGCGTTCATGTAAGATCTTGAAATTAAAACGAATAATAACACATTAATGCAGTCAGGTTTTAGATTGACGAGTACGTCCACGTGGGGCATTTTAGCCCCCGTGGCGAAGGCCACGAAGGGTGTCCGATGAATTCTAATCTGCTAAAAGCATGGGTCGCGCTATTTGGTTCTATTGGGTTGATGGCCTCGAGTGTCGCATTTGGCGGTGGCGATAGTAGCTCGGGCGGTGGCGCTATGGTTTGCCGCGACGCTCAGGGGAATGTCAAATCGGCTGAACTCTTGGATTTGTGGGAAGTTCAATTGGGCTCAGATCACGCAGTAGTGAGTAGATCTGACAAGGAAGTTCACGAACAGATTGCGGATGCGTTGCTAAAAATAAAATCGAGCTTTGGCGATTATACTTCGAAGCAAATTGAAGACCGGGTTGCTTATGTTCAGGCAAGAGTGCGCCATGTCCCGCCGAAAATTAAGATCTCCGCACCTCAAGACGCCATGAATGATTTCTTCCAGGAGGGATGCGCTTTAGAAGGCGTAGCCAAGTTTAGTGATAAACAAGACACGCTTTGGATCGATAACCAAATATTTGAGGCTCTTCCAAAAACGGATCAGGCAGCTCTGTGGATTCATGAGTCCGTGTATTTCGAACGGCGAAACGCCCATGATATCCCAAGATTTCAAGTGATAGATACTCCGGCCGAATATCGAGGTTCTTGGGTTGAACCCACGATCGGTGACACGACTTCAATTCCGACCCGTCTGTTTGTTGGTCGAATCTTCAGTAATTTCTTGTGGACGGCAACGCCCGTACCATCCGGGGAAAGCTACATCCAGTGCTCGAATCCTAACAACTCGCACATCGATTTCTTCCTTGAGGAAGATGATCATTACAACATCGTTCATGTAGATTCTTTCCCCGCCAGCCTTGTACCAATAACATTTGAACTGGGAAAATCTGGTGATGGATCCGAGTGGCTTCGGTTTGTAGATCGCCCCGTAGACAAAGTTGCTTTCGACGAAGCAACTAAAACGCGTCCCTCAATCAGATACAAAGACTATGCCGCCAGCCTTCTTGGAAGCACGCCTGATCGAGGCGCACAGATGACGGGTTATGGGTTGTTCCGTGAATTCAGTTTGCCGAAAGGATATCCTTTCCCGGAATACGCTGAGCCCGTAATTAATGGCAAATATCGCGGTGTCCTTCGCGAAATGTTGCACATGAATGCTTGGAAATACGAATTGAACCCTAAGGGTAAACCTTCGTGCAAGCGTTTCACTAGTGTGGAGAAGCCGTTACCCTGGTGATCTGCACTTGAGGAATTTGCTTCGAAGCCATCCATGTGCCCCGCACACCCCTGCCGATCGAAACATACACGAATCTGTCATCCCACGAAGACATTCCATGTAATTTTGATAGGGCTCTTTTCTTTCGGGGAAAATCGAAATAACGCATTGCCTCTATCACAATGAGAGACAAGGTATCGTAACCTTTTTACAATTTTTCGCGGTCCTGATTGGTGTCACTCCTGAAAAATCAAATTCTTAGCCATTTTGCGCCTCGGCACGACTCTCGCAATTATACAGGGTGTAGGGACACGGCAATGTGCCGACATTCGCTGATCGCGAGATCAGCTT
>MEQK01000061.1 GCA_001770175.1 Bdellovibrionales bacterium RIFOXYD1_FULL_55_31
ATGCACAAACTCGGAATCGACGCTCGCGGCGAGAATCTCCGCCTGCCGTTCCTTGAATTCAGGGTACAGATCAGCGAACCCCTTTATTTCGGTCGGACATACGAATGTGAAGTCCTTGGGGTAGAAGAACACCACAAGCCACTTGCCTTTGTAACTATCATGGCGGATGTCCCGAAAAGCCGATTTTTGCTCGAGTGACACGGTTCCTTTTAACGTGAATTCCGGAAATTTTTTGCCGATTCCTAACATATCCTTTTCTCCTATTTCTTTTTGTATTCGAAGTCAGTTCCAGGTTCTGACGTCAGAATCGCCGGTTTCACTCGATATGTACAATATATCGTTTCTATAGTATGATAGGACGTAACTATCTTTGCCGCACCCGGGAGGTGACATGCCCACGCTGACGCAACTTGAATACATCGTAACTGTCGAGAGACTGAAGCATTTCGGCAACGCGGCACGGGCGTGCCACGTCTCGCAACCCAGCCTGAGCATGCAGATCATGAAAGTGGAAGACGAGGTTGGAATCAAAATCTTCGACCGACTTAAAAAGCCGGTCCTCGCGACCGAAAAAGGCCGCCGCTTCATCGAACAGGCAAAAACCATCTTAAGGGAGCACAAAAAGCTGCTTGATCTCGCCAAAAACGACGCGGCTCAACTGAGCGGCGACTTCAGGCTGGCGATCATTCCGACTCTGACCCCCTACCTTCTCCCCCTGTTCATCGAGGACTTTTCTCTCAAATGTCCGAACGTCCGATTGAAAGTCGACGAGCTCAAGACCGAGGTCATCATCCGTGAGCTGAATGAAGACGCCCTTGATGCCGCCATTCTCGCCACGCCGCTGAACGAAAGCGGCATTCGCGAAAGACCGCTGTTCTATGAGCCGTTCTCGCTCTATGTAAACGCGACCCACCCCCTCGCCCGTACAAAACGAATCCGGGAGAAGGAACTCGATGGGAGCGACATGTGGCTGCTTCAAGACGGACACTGCTTGAGGAATCAAGTCGTGAAGGTCTGTTCGATTAAACGTGAAAAAGGCGTTTTCAAAAACGTCCATTTTGAAGGGGGAAATCTGGAAACACTCCGATACCTGATCAAGACAAGCCGCGGCTGCACGCTGATGCCCCGCCTGTTTTTAAACACCTTGTCTGAAAGCGAGAAACGCGAGTTCGTCAGGGAATTCGAACATCCCGCTCCCCATCGGGAGGTCAGCCTCGTCTATCGTCGGGATCAGTGGAAATCTGACATTCTCGACGCCATAGAACGATCCATTCTCGCGCGAATCCCGAATGACCTTCCGAGAAAGAAGATTCACGTTATCGGGATTTAACCGTTGTAAAAACGCGACCTGGTTCTGACGTCACCCGAGAACCGCCGGATCAATCCGGCCGGCGAAATGGCCACGCAGCTCGGGCCACTCACGTGCGGCGCACTGGTACAGGTGAATTGCCGAATCCCCAAATCCCGCTTCAAGGCAACCCTCGATCATTGTACGGTAAATCGCGACGTTCCGGACTCCTTCCTTGATCAGCTTTCGTCCGTGATGAAGCATCTGAGCCGCGCCTTTCGCGCCACTTTCCACGAGATACTCAGAAGTAAGGAAATCCTCGCCGGACTGCAAATCCGAAGGGAATCGGCCAAGGAGTTCTTTCGCGCGATCGACCATTTTGTTTTCGACGAGTCCCTCGATCGCGTAACGGATGAAGCGGGGCCTTCCAGCACAGCTCACGACTGCTTTATTGAGGAAATCAAGCCCGCGGCTTTTGTGTTCGGTCGAGAGGTAGTACTTGCCCGTGACGATCAATGCGGCGCAGATACCTCGAACGAGTTCTTCTGTCCGATCGTCGATATGAAGGAAAATTCGGTAATAGCCGTCGATATCTGAATAGTTCTTCGTCAAGAGAGCCAGCTTGAGGGCTGTACTCAGCCGCTTCGGGTTCGCGGGATAGGTCTTGGTGATGCGTTTGAAAATGTCATACGCCTCATCGTGCTGTCCTCGCTTCATCAGAAGCTCATGCAATCCGATCAAGCACTTGTAATGAATCTTGTTATACGAAAGCCCCACCCGGTACGTTTGCGAAGCATCCTCGAAAGCCTCGCGCATCACTTCTGTCTGCCCAAGATAGAAGCACGCTAATGTGGGCTTTGAACTCAACTCGCGGGCCTTGGCAAACAGCTTCGATGCTTCACTGAATTTCCCGGAAAAGAGCAACGTTTTACCTTCTTCGATTAGCGTCAGGTATTCACCCGGAAAAACCTTCTGAAGAGCGGCAATCGTCAGTGCTCGTTTAAGAATTTCCATGGTGTACGGCTTGAGAACATAGGTGTCGACATCCTCTTCAGCGGCTCGCGCAACCGCCGCTTGGCTGCTGTTCGCGGTCACGAGGACAAAAATGCCGTCCCTTGTATATGGCCGTTTCTCGCGTTGTTCCTGTAGCAAATCCAACCCCGAACGGCTTCCGAGTTCATAATCGCAGAGGATCACCCGGGGGAAGCTTGTAGCAACCTCCTGCTTTGCCTCGTGGTACCCTCCGGCAACCCTCACCTGCCCCGGTTTCGCGCCCAGTTTTATCAACGAATTCGCCAACCGGACCCGAGAGCCTTGATGCGAGTCAGCAACCAGGCAGAAACTGTCGGACAGATATTGCGACAGCGCTGTTTCGTCGCGGTTCTCCGACATTTCAGTACCCTTTCGCCTCGCCCAGGAATTTCAAAATAGATTTCTGACGTTTCGCGAAAACCGACTGCAGCCGTCTGAACTCGGAGATCAACTCTTTTTCACCTATCAGCGTGGCATGTACCACCAGATCCCCGCTACCACTATCTTCGATTTCGGTGGCGATTACCGGCATATCAAACGTATGCTCCCTGACTCCGGCCGAAAGAACGGCTCGAAGCCGGATATGCTGTCCCTGCGAAATCGCCTTTCCCGGAGCCTCGTTCGAAGTGGAAAAAACGAGCCCCGTTCCCGCGATCTCAAGCAGTATCGCTTCGCGATTCTCCGGCTGAAGCAACAGTTTGACCTCGACTCTTTCAAATGCGGCGTCAATTGCGGAATTCCAGTCCTCGTGGTCATAACCTTCCCGATCACTCGCCTGACCAAGCCCGATACCCTGCTCCGTATTGAATGTATTTTCGCGACCCAAGTCCGTCCCAAGCCACTCAATACCCTTGTTCTCACCTTCTCTTGAAAGATCGTTCCATACGGATGGTCGCTCTTCCTCATCTTCGTGCCGGTTCCACTGACGTTTCGGATTTTCAACTCCCCCGGTCAGAACGATGGAACCTTGAAAAGTCGCCTCTATTTCCGCCTTTCGGCTCAGAGCGTGATTCGAATTTCCTGAAATAAAAAAAGTCGAGGCATCAGAAAATCGAAATCGCGAAACCGATTCTCCGTTCGCTTTTTCAAAACTCAGGCAAGGTTCGTTCGAAACAAAACGCCAGACATTTTCTTTCCATGCGAATTCGGGCTGACGTCCTGAAAATACCCATTCACCCGGGTCGACGATAAATCGTTTTGTTTCGGTCCGCCGTGGCACCCACTTCCACTTTTGCGAATCTCTGGATTCCCAGGTACCGCACGAGGGACCTGGCCCCACGGCTTCGATCAGCCATCGCCCGAGGACATTGCGGACCCCGGATTCCCGGTCTATCAACCATACGTCGCTCCGAAGATCCAGGGGAGCGGTCCAGATCACACTGCAATCGTGCTTCGAAGTCATGGCATCCGAAGCGTTTCTTTTACACTCAGTCGTCTTTGTGCGATTCCGTTCCAAAAACGCGCAGGACTGGTCAATTTTGTGAATGAGGGCTCGCACCGAAACTGTGTGCGCCAGTACCTCAGCGCAACCTTTATCTTTCAAGCGCAGAGGGAGCTTCGGGTGATGAATCGAGTTAATAACTATCACCCGAGCGGACCCGTCCCGTATCCTGCCACCATTCCTGTCAAGCAAGGTAAAAGCCCCGAGCACATCCTGTTTAGAGGTCAGACACAACACAATGACCAATGCGGGTTCGAACTGAAGAACCTGGGCAGCCTCCGCACCAGAACTGACGATGTGAATTTCAGGTCGAGAATCCTTCGTTTTGAACACCGCCAGCGCCTGCTCCAAAACGGGAACAACTCCGGTTCCTGCGCAAGCGCAGATAGCCGGAGGATGCGGTGAATCTGAAATACGCTCCTGTCGCGACGGAGTCTCTGAATGACGCAGCATATTTGTTCTCTTGACGTTTTCTGAACATTCTCATTGTTTCGTCAAAAGAAGCGGGCGGCAACAAGAAACTGCAATTCGAAAAAAAAACCTAAACCGTCGGTGACGGACTCTGATGCCCAGCCCCCGGGGATCCTCCCGAAGTCGTGCCATCGGAAGCCGTCATCGATTCAGCCAGTCTCTTTCGCGTGGCCTCGACGTTCTCCATCGTGAGCAGCATCCCGCTGTTCACCTTCGCGATCTCCTGGGCCATGTTCTTGACCGCCAGAACTGATTGTTGAACCTTGTCAGCGATCACCGTGAACCCGGCGGCCTGCTGGCCGAGCCGGCTGGCTTCGATCGACATATTGAGGCCGACAATCCTGAGTTCGTTGGCGATCGTGTTGATGGCGTGGAGCATCTCACTGTTTTTCGTGGTACTCGCCAGAATTTGCGTCCGAATGTCGTGGATGTCTTTTTCGACCTGCTGATTCGTTTTTCTGTTCACTTCATTAAGAACCGAGAACAGGAAAAAAGCCGTGCGGTTGTCGATCAACTTCTCGGCGGGAATTTTTTCGCGAAGCATAGCAAGGACTTTTGCCGATCCCGTGACTTCAAAAACGAACTGAATACCCTCAAGCGCGACCTCGTCGGTCGATGAGTGGGTCGGTATCCCCAGCTTTCTCGCCATTGCAAGGCCGGGGGCAGCCGGGTTCGGATCGCAAATGAACATGACCTTGATCTGACTGCTCTGCGAAAGAATGGCGAGAAACTGCTCGCCTCCTTTGCCGCCGCCTACTACGCCAACCGGGATGATATCCGCCATGATTAATCCGCCTTTCCGAATACCCTTCGACTAATTTAATGACTCACTTCTTTTTTTTGTCTTTTTACTACGGAACTCCTGAACGTAGCCTTCCAGTTTTTTCAAAAACTCGGCCGAATAGAGTTTTCCAACCAGATCCGCGCGAATCCGGGCCGCCCCGGCTGACATCTCCTCGCGTCCCGCTTTCGTGATACCGACGATCTGAATACCTTGTTCCTTGAACTTCTCGATCGCCTCTTTGTTCTGCCGAGTCGTGGTTTCATTCAGTTTCACGAGCTTCGTATGCATCGAATTTTTCAGGGTCGCCTGATCGGCCGCCGAAAGCTTGTCCCATTGAGCCTTCGCCAGAAGAACCGCGCCCGTGCTGTTAGTCACCGGTTCGCCCGTCATGTACTTCACCTTGGTCTGCCACTGAAGGGACATTGCCGCCAAAGGAGGGGCATAAATCGCGTTCAACATGCCCGTTTGCAGCCCCATCAGAACATCGGGAAGCGCGATCCGAACCGGAGTGACCTTGAACGTCTGCAACAAGGCATCGGCGAGCGGGTCGGCTTCCCAGGCCCACATCTTGATTCCAGCCATGTCTTTGACCGTCTCGATGGGCCGCTGCGAAAGCAAATAAACAAGTCCGGGTTCGGCCCAATCCATTAAAACATAGCCTTTTTCGAGGAATTTTTGTTCAAAGTAGGAGGTGAATTTGTCACGGACAAAATGAAGCTCATTCAAATTGTCAAAATAGAAAGGCAGTTCGAGTGCCCGGATCTCAGAAACGAGTTCGCCGAGACCGACTCCCGTGAAGCCGGCGGCATGATACTGGCCGACTCTCATTTTCCGGAGAACATCCGGCTCGTCGCCGGCGATCCCTCCGGGATACATCTTGAACTCAACTCGTCCCGCGGTTTTCGTTTTAACCTCTTTCGCAATCTCATGCATGATGACCATCCACGCTGATCCTTCGGGCGCGAGCGTGGCACATTTGAATGTCACGTTCGCGGCCGCGGCCGGAAGCTCCACTCCGACGAGTAACCAGGCGAAGAGCGCCAGAAAACGGGTCACACCAGCGATTTTTTGCATTTTAGGACTCCTTTTCTAAAAGAGATCTTTCTTTTTGTTAAGCAAGGCCTGCGCGCGCTGCTTCACAATCAGATTCGCGAGCCGTTCATCCGGCATGACGTCCTCAGGCGCATCGATCACTTCCTTGAGCGTTCTTTCAAACAGAACCTCGTCCTGTGAAGAGACCGCGACGAACTGGGCAAGGTACAGTTTGGCCATCAGGAATTTGCCCTCCGTCAATTTGATCGCGCGTTCGAGGTGTTCCCTGGCCTTATCCTGATTTCCACCCAGCATCTTCGGACGGCCGCCATAGTAAGCGCCATAGAAAAGATGGGCGCTGCCATGATAGAACGTCTCATCAAGCGCGAGGATTCGCTTCATCATCACTTCAACCCGGCTCAACTCCGCCACCGCGGCGACATCGTCCTTGCTGATATTAACAAAGCTTCCGAGACAATACGCGCTCCAGAAGAGCGGCGCGACGTCATCCGTATTCTCAACGGCGCGACTGAAACTCTCGAGATCGCCCGACGCGTTTGCCCGAACCCCTTCGGGGAGTGCCTCGAGACCGTATCGGTATCCGCGCTGGTACATCCTCTTCGCGCGCGCAAGGTCCGGGACTTTTCCCGACTCTTCGATAAAAGCGAATGCATAGGAACAGTACCCCCGCGCGAGCAAAGTCAAAAGGTCCCGATCACCCGGAGCGGACTTCAAAAGTCCTTCCATCATTTTGAGATTGGCCGGCATTGCCGCGCGCGCGAACTCCAGGTCACCCTCTTCGTTAAAGGCCTGTGCGGCGGGACCCATCACCCCGACTGTGGTCTCGGCCGCGAAACGCTTGACTGAGCAACCTGAAACGAAGCTCAATACCGCGAGCAAGAAAAGGATTGATTTCATGGTTCCTATTTTCCTCCGAAGTAGCGCAACAGCACAAGGCTCAAATCGGGCCAGTACGTGATCACACCGAGTGCCACCACGTAGAAGCTCAGGAATGGGAGCGACGCACCGTAAAGATTCACGATCGGCCTCTTGAAACGAAAGCTTCCTATAAAGAGATTCAGCCCAGCCGGAGGCGTGCTGTAGCCGATCTCCAGATTGGCGAGATAGATAATTCCGAGATGAATCGGGTCCACCCCGAACTCCTTTGCGATCGGGAGCACAAGCGGGACCAGCATCAACGCCGAAAGCATGTCGAGAAGCGCTCCCCCGATCAGCAGAACGACGTTCAGAAGCATAAGAAAAACGATCTTGCTCGACATGTACTGCCTGATCCACTCGAGTGCCTTGATCGGAATCTGAGCATCTACCACGTAATTCGTAAAGCCCAGGACAGCTCCAAGGATGATCAGAATAGCGCCGACCAGAATCATGCTTTCCCGCATCACGCGCGGGACATCACGAATGAGATGCAAATCCCGATAAATGAAAACCTCGACGACGAACGCATAAAAGGCCGTGATCGCGGCCGCTTCGGTCGCCGTAAAAATCCCGCTGTAGATACCGCCGACGACCAGAATAGGAAGCGGCAATTCCCACGCGAACTCGCGGGTCGCGTCGAGAAGTTCCTTCATCGAGAATTCGCGGGTCGGGAGATGAGCTCGTTTAGCCGTAAACACCGCGTAAAGGCTCAGGAGAAAAACGATAAAGAGCCCGGGAAGGAGCCCAGCAATGAATAGCTGATCGATGCTAGCGCCCGAGACGAGACCATAGATAATGATCGGAAGACTCGGAGGGAACAGGAGCCCGAGACTCCCCGAGGTCGTCAGGAGACCTATCGCGAACTTTTCCTTGTAGCCGTCCGCGATCAGGACGGGCATCATGAGACCGCCAATCGCGATGATGGTGACGCCTGAGGCCCCCGTGAAGGCGGTGAAAAAAGCGCAAACGACCAGCGCGACGATCGCAAGTCCACCCGGCATCCAGCCGACAAGCGCCTGGCTGAAGCGGACGATCCGGTGGGGTGCCTTGCTTTCGGCAAGGAGATACCCGGCGAAAGTAAAAAGAGGGATCGTGATCAGAAGCGGAATCGTCGAAATCCGGTACATCTCGATAATCACGGCAGTAATCGCGGTCCCGTCGAAATAGAACAGAGCGAGCGCGGCCGCGGCAAACACCGCGAAAAGCGGCGCCCCCAGGAGCGCCATGGCAATGATCACAACGGTGACTAGCGTTCCCATTCTTGTTTCTCCAATGGCTCACCGCTGAGTATCCCGATCATTTTAAGAGAGAACCGAAAAGTGAGAAAAAAGAAGATGGACGGGATCACGAGTTCGATGATCCAGCTGTCGATCCCTATGGAATATTGAGTCGCGGAGTCATATTCCATCTTCACAAAATTTACGGATGCCAGACCCATGAAAAAGCAGACAACGGACGAGAAAAGATAAACACAGACTCTCGAAACCCTCTTGGCGCGATCACTCAATAGACGGGAAATGACATCGATATTGATATAACGCCCTTGCTTGACGGCGAGCGAGGCTCCCAGAAACCCGGCCCAGAGAACCAGGGCACGCGTGAGCCCGTCTCCCCACGAAATCCCTGATGAGAAAACATTCCGCAACACGACTTGAATGAAGGCCACCACCATCATGACGGACAGGATCATGATCAGAGCCCAGCCTTCGGCTTTCTCGATCAAGTCGTCCAATCGCTTGAAATATTTCATTAAACGAATGCTATCATGCCGGCCCGAAGCAGCCGAGATATTTATTTAGCGCAAGGCCCATTTCGCGAGCCATAGCGTCGCCTGTGCGGCATTAGCGAGGGCGGCACAGGTCACCTCTTCGAGCTTGGCGCGGTGCTCTTTGACATCCGCGCGCGTTGCCAAAGCAGAATAATCCAGGTGGCCTTTTCCATTTGGGAGATCGTAATCAGGGGACATGAGATCCTTCCCGAAAAATTCGATCACGGCTCCTCCGAGTTTGGGGCCGAGTCGAACCGAAGCCCTCGATACGGCGTACGCCAGCTCCTTCGGAGAGTGGACGTCCTCCAGCTCGAGATTCGCGTAAACCTTTGACTGAGCAAGACACTTCTGCAAAACACCTGAGTCAGCCATTCTCAACCTATGCCTGACATATCCTTCGTAGGCCCAGTGATAATTCGAAACCGTGCGCGTGGCCTCGCGAACCAAATTCCCGAAACCCCGCTTGGGAGGCCAGGCGAGCAGCTCTTTCCAGGGAATCATCCGGGGCGTCAGGACCTGAACCGAGTGAAATGGCTGCGCGAGATCCTGAGCGTAATGAAACGACCAGCCGAGTTTTTTGAAGCCGTCTGCCCGGCTTTCGGCATTAAGCGCTGCCTTCAAAAGATGCTTGGCATGGGTCGCGTTTTCGGCGACCCGCTCCGGTGCCTGCCCGATGGCTTTTATGGGGATCTGAAAGGTCGCGATCGGATGAGCGATCTGCCATCCGCCGAAGTACATATGACGAAAACCCGCGCTCGTCGGTCCCTTCGTACCGCCCATCCACTTACGCTCATCCAGAGGATCCCACGAATCATCGAGGTTAGCGTCCATTCCGTTATCCGGGTCGCCGACATGACGAAGCACCGCCTCGTAACCCGAAACAGGGAACCCAAGATGATTCAGCTCGGGTTGAAGGGCCGAAACGATCGACTCATGGCCGTCCCAGGCCTGGGCATTTGGAGCCACGAGAGACAAGGAAACAAAAACAATACTCAAGCCCAGCCGCTTTGCGATGCTCATGCCGAGCATTGTCGCGTCTCGCCTAAAACATTTCAAGGAGCTTGCTCACGTAGTACGCCTGATAATTCCTGTAGCCATACATGAAATCATCCCGTGACGGGACGTACGGAAAGTCCGGCTCGGCCCCTCGGTTTTCGACCGGAATGCCGTCCGGACGGAAAAAGAGCGACTTCGTGAGCCGCAAACCGATCTGCGAAAAATAGAGAGGAGGCAACTCTCGAACATGTCCGCCCGCGCCCATGGTCGCGCTCCCGAGCAACTTGGCGCGGCCGAACCCCTGCATGAGAGCGGGAAATGCATCCCCTCCCGATCCCGCCATTTCATCGATCAGAATCAAAACCGGTTTTGTATAGACCACGGCATTCGGGCGCACCTCGGGAACGCCATCGAGCGCGGTTTTGGGAGTCATGAAGGTACCCGATTCCCAGGCCGCTCGGACGAGTTCGAAAACACGCTCCAGGTAAATGCGTTCGGCGGTATACGGAGGCCGCGATTCCATCCAGTTTTTATAAAGCAGGAACTGCTCCTTCGTTCCCAATAGCTGAAATTGAAGCGGCTGAAAGGCTTTCGACATGAAAAAACCGATGACCTGATGAACAAAGTCGACACTGCCACCGCAATTGTGGTCCTGATCGATGATCAGCCCGACCGTATTCCGTTCAAGAACGGAAATCGCATATTCATACTGCGCGAATCTGACGTCATACTCAAACGCGCCGCTCTTCTCGTTCTGCGGATTGTAATGCGGAATTCGCAGGTAACCGACGTTGCCTTTCGGGGTCGGGTGATAATAGGCGACAAAGGGTTTCTCGATAATCATCGTCGCATCCGTCGGAATCGCGATTCGCGTCGCCCCCGAACAGCGATAGCTGTCCTCCACCCTCGCGGGTTCAAACTCAGCCCACACTTCCCGAGTCGAAAGCATTTTGAATTCGTTCGGGTCAAAATCATTCAGAAACTCCCGCGGCGAAATCCGTGCCGCGGCGGGAACCAGCATTTCATCGATCGGCGCGCCAGTGACTTCCCAGTTCAACTTCACCGATTCAACGATCTCGGAGCTGCCGTGGCGGATTTTGAAAATCACGCTTCCGTTGGGCACGGGGACCCACTTGCCTTGGCGCACGGTGAGCCGCATGGCGGCTTTGCGGCGTGCGGTCAATGGATTTCCTGCGCCGACCTGTTTCTGGAATCGATCCAATACGAGCCCGACCGGTTCACCGTTGATTTCAATAATCTCGTCCCCAACAACGAAAGGGAACCGTTTCTCATCGAGCTTGGCCCGGTTGATCGAGTCGATCAGGACCTTTCCGCGGATCAGGTCAGTCGAAAACGGCAGGGTCGCGCCGTGCTTCGTCGGAAGAGACGCTCCAAAATGTGAGTCGCGAAACTCCGCAACGAACTCCACTAAGAGATAATAGAATTCGCGATTCGTCCGGGAGGCACGAAGTTTATCGGCGTATTCGTTTCGAAGAAGATCGATATCGATTCCGAGTTCCGCCTTCTTGTACTGAAGCGGGCCGTACCCGGACTTCATGATCGACACGATCTGATCGAGGTCGCTGAGTTTTTCGGAATAGGTTAATTCCCGCCCGAAAGCTACGGATTCAAAGAGCAGGCCCACGCCCAAGATAGCTGAAAGAACCCGAACGCCGCGCATAATCTACCCCTATTCGGGTTTACCGCACGCTCGGTAAGCGTTCAAGGGGAAGTGTAAAATAGAATTCGCTCCCTTGTCCCTCTTCACTGAGCACACCCATTTGCCCGCCGTGTTCCTTGACAATCCGCTTACTGATATAAAGTCCAAGCCCGAGCCCTTGACGGCCAAGATGGGCTTTCGAAGGAACACGATAAAACCGGGTGAACAGATTCTGCTGGCGATCCTTGGGAATTCCGATACCACGATCCTGCACCGAAATACGCACCTCGTGTCGCTTGCCGTCAATCGAGAGGCGAACATGAATATCTGAATTTTCTGGAGAATACTTCAAAGCGTTCCTGATCAAATTCGAAAGTACCTGTTCGATTCGTGCTGGATCAGCAAACGCACGTGCGGGTTCAGCTTCCAAATGAGGTTCGAGAAGAATCTTCCGATTGAGACCGAGATGATTGAAGACCTCCACGACATCTTTCACCAAACCCGCGATATCGACGGACTGCTGTCGCAAAGCCAACGCCCCTGTTTCAATCCGGGATACATCGAGAAGATCGTCGATCATCCTGACAAGCCGATCAGTTTGTTCGAGACTCCGGTCAATGGTCAGCGAATCGACGGGGTCGCCGCGAGTGAGCGCCCGCTGAGCCAGTTGCAGATAGACTTTCAGGGCAGTAATCGGGGTTCTGAGTTCATGAGACGCTATACTCATGAAAGTGGTCTTCTCCTGGTCCGCCCGCTCGGCCGCGGTTTTCGCGTTCATGAGTTCGCGCTCCACCCTCTTTCGATCGGTCACGTCCTTCACGTTCGCCAAAATGACATCTCGGTCCTTCAGCGGAATCCTCCGTAAGAAGACCTCTACCTCGAATTCCTCAGAAGAAAGCGGACGCCGCGCAATCCATTCGAAGGAACGGGGATTTCCATTCAGGACATCCTGCCAAATCACCGGTAGTTGATCCGTCGGGTTGCGCTGACTCGAGAAATCATTTGCGATCGTCATACGCTTCGCTTGTTCACTACTGACGCCGTACATCAAAGTCATCGGCTCGTTCACATCGAGAATCGTTCCATCCAAGTCATGAACAAAGATAGCGACGTTAACGCTATTAAGAACGGCCCGAAGTGTTTGCTCGGACGATTTGAGCGCCGCCGTCTTGGAGTTCACGAGAGTTTCGAGCCGGTGTCTTTCGGTCCACATTCGATGCAAT
>MEQK01000062.1 GCA_001770175.1 Bdellovibrionales bacterium RIFOXYD1_FULL_55_31
TTGAGCGCCGCCGTCTTGGAGTTCACGAGAGTTTCGAGCCGGTGTCTTTCGGTCCACATTCGATGCAATGCGATCAAAGTGGCGGCTGGGAGTGCCACTTTGAAGAATTTCGGAAATCGAAATCCAGATGCGAGATCCATGTTGCGTGCTACCTTGCAAGCGACTATCCACGGAGCGCCCGTCCCGCTTTAGGATATGCGAATTTAAGGCTCAGATGGAAAGCGCATCGCATCAGTGGTAAAGATGGGTCATGTGCCTAGCCATTCCAATGAAACTTTTACGAGTAGACGGCAATGCCGGTGTCGTCGAGGTCGGTGGAGTCGAACGCACGGCTGATCTCTCGCTGGTTCAACCCGCCCATCCCGGGCAGTACGTCGTTGTTCATGCCGGATTCGCGATATCGATCACGGATGAGGATGAAGCCTTGAAGACGCTCGAACTGTACGACGAAATGATCCGGGCGGCAGGCCAAGCGAAACCATGAAATACATCACCGAATTCAGAAATTTCGAGGCTGCCCAAGCCTTGTCGCGCGAGATCCATACGGTACTTGCTCAGAGCAAACCGTCCGGGACGCAGCCAGCACGCGAAATCAAGATTATGGAAGTCTGCGGGGGCCACACGGCCGCAATCCATAAATACGGAATCGCCGGACTCCTCCCCTCTCAGCTTCGCCTGCTGAGCGGCCCCGGCTGCCCGGTTTGCGTTACTTCGAATTCATTTCTCGACTATGCGGTCGCGCTCGCCCGCGAACCGGACGTGATCATCGCCACCTTCGGAGATCTCATCCGAGTCCCGGGCTCCCGCTCCAGTCTGCTGAAGGAGAGAGCTGAGGGCCGTGATATCCGGATCTGCTACTCGTCGCTCGACGCGCTTCAAATCGCCAAGGACAACCCGTCGAAGCGGGTCGTTTTTCTCGGAGTCGGCTTTGAAACAACCGCCCCGACGATCGCGGCCTCCGTGAAACGCGCGCGCGAGGAGAAGGTCACCAATTATCTCGTTCTGAGCGCGTTCAAAACAATGCCAAACGCGATGAAAGCGCTCCTGGAAAGCGGCGAACTCGGCCTAGACGCTTTCATCTGTCCGGGACACGTTTCCGTCATCACGGGCTCCTCGATTTACGATTTTATCGCACGCGACTACCGTACGCCCTGTGTAATTTCGGGGTTCGAGCCGCTTGATCTTCTCCAATCCATTCTGATGATCTGCCGACAGATCACCGAAGGCCGCGCCCAAGTCGAGAACCAGTATCAACGCGCGGCCCAGGCAAAAGGAAACGCCTTGGCTCAGGACCTCCTCAAAGAGATATTCGTGCTCAGCGATTCCGATTGGCGCGGAATCGGAACCATTCCCGCAAGCGGCCTCGCGCTGAGCCCTGAGTATTCCGCCTTTGACGCGGCAAAACAGATTCCACTCAAGATCGAAGCCTCCCGCGAGAACCCAGGCTGTATCTGCGGCGCCATCATGCGCGGAGTGAAAACGCCCGCTGAGTGCAAGCTTTTCGGAAAGGTCTGCACTCCCGAGAGCCCCAAGGGCTCCTGCATGGTGAGCGATGAAGGCACCTGCGCCACTTTTTTCAAATACGCGAGGCCATAATGTCCGACTACCTGCAATCGCATAAGAAGATCACGCTCGCGCACGGTAACGGCGGCAAACTCAGCCATGAGCTCATCACACGCCTTTTCGTCCCCGCGTTCACGGAATCAGCGGAATCGTTGAACCCGCCTGAAGCGAACCCAAATGAAGCGTCCGGTCTTCAGGAGCTTGCGGATTCGGCCCGAATCATCCCTCCCTCGACAAACCTGGTTTTTACGACGGATTCGCATGTGGTGAATCCGATTTTTTTCCCAGGCGGAGATATCGGGAAACTCGCCGTAACGGGCACCGTGAATGACCTCGCGGTCATGGGAGCAAAGCCGCTCTACCTGACGAGCGGTTTCATTGTCGAGGACGGCTTCGAGATGGCCGACCTGGCCCGGATCATCGATTCCATGGCGAAGACGGCGCGCGAGTGCGGTGTGCGCATTGTCGCCGGTGACACGAAAGTCGTCGAAAAAGGAGCCGCTGACCGCATTTTCATCAACACGTCCGGAATCGGTGTTCTCCTTCCCCACGCCCCTGCAGGCGCCGCTTCGATTCGCCCGGGAGACGCGGTGATCGTGACGGGAACCCTCGGAGACCACGGAATCGCGATTTACGCCGGACGGGAAGGAATTAACCTCAAGACGGAACTCAAGAGCGATTGTGCCGTCGTCTCACCGCTTGTCGAGCGCGCCATGCAAACCTGTTCTTCGATTCGCGTGATGCGCGATCCGACACGCGGCGGGCTTGCGACGACTTTGAACGAATTCACGCATCAAAGGAACTTCGGAATCGAGGTTTTTGAGAGCCGGCTTCCCGTTCGGGAAGAAGTTCGGGGTGTATGTGAATTACTTGGGTTCGACCCGATTTATGTGGCGAACGAAGGGAAACTGGTACTCATAGTCCCGCCCTCCTCGGCGGAAGACGTGTTGAAGGCACTGAAAGAGCATCCACTCGGATACGATTCGGCAATCATCGGTCGGGTAACTGAGCGCGCACCGGGTCGGGTTTTCCTGAGAACGGTGGTCGGTGGCGAGCGAATTCTGGACATGCTCATCGGCGATATGCTGCCTCGAATCTGCTGACCGGCTTCAGAAAGGATTCCATGCACGAACTGAGCATCGCTCAAGGCCTGATCCGAATCATTGAAGACGAGCTCGCGAAGAGAAACGTCAAGAATCAGGTCGAGAGAGTGGTCGTAAAGGCGGGAAAACTGAACGCAATCATACCGGATTCGCTGAGCTTTCACTTCGACGTTCTGAAAAAGTCGAGACCTCAACTTGAATCAACGGTACTCGAAGTCCAGGAGATCCCGGCCATCGTGCATTGCCCGAAGTGCCATCGCACGTTCGAGCTCGAACATGCCATTTTCGCCTGCGAGGTTTGCGGTGGACCGCTCGAACTCGGATCTCACGGATCTAACGACGCCCAGTCCGGGGGTTCGCCTCGCGCTACCGGTAGGGAGCTGTTCATCGAGAAACTCGTGATCAAAGACCCGGAGTAGCGCATTTCCAATTTAGACCAACTCAGGCCTACTCAGGAAAGCACTCCCCCGACGTCCCGAAATTTCGCGATAATCCGATCGGCCAGCGCCGAAAGCCCCGCACCGGATTTACCAGAGGTCTCGAGCACCTGGAGCGCATGGTTCACCTGAAGCATGTGCTTTTTCATCAGCGCGACGTCAGCCTCGACGGCCTCGGCAAGATCGATCTTGTTAATTAAGGCAAGCTGCGCGTTTCGAAACATGAGCGGGTATTTGAGAGGTTTATCCTCACCTTCGGTGACACTGAGCAAAACAATATTCAAGTCAGAACCCGTGTCAAACTCGGCGGGACAGACAAGATTGCCGACGTTCTCGAGCAAGATGACATCAATCGGAGCGTCTTCGATTTCCTTGATCGCGCCGTACACGACATTCGCAGCAAGGTGGCAGTCACCCCCGAAATACTCAGTATTGATCTGAACAATCGGAATATCGAACGGCTGAAGGCGGGCGGCGTCCCGCGTGGTTGCGATGTCGCCTTCAATCACACCGACCCGCAAGCCACGCTGCTGAAGGATCGGAATCAGTCGCTCGAGGAGTCGCGTTTTGCCGGACCCCGGCGAACTCATAAAATTGATCATGCATTGCCGCTTGCCCCGAAGATGCTTGCGGACCTGGTGAGCGACATTCTCGTTTTCCTCGAGGACGCTGCGAATCACTTTGATTTCCATGCCGCACACCATAACATGGGTGACTGCATATTTCAGAGGATTTGGCGAAGCCCGCGGCCAGCCTTTCCGCGGAATAGCGGCCGACCGCTTCGAATGCTACTTCTCTAATTTGGCATCCTCGACCAGAACCGGATAAAAGTAACCGGCACCGATATCCCGATCGGCCTTTGCCGTACCTTTCACGAGAACGACGTCGCCCACTTTGGCTTGATCGAGCGTACTCACGGTCAGATCAAAGTTGTTATCGGAAACTTTTCCCGAGCCGTCGCGGATGTGAAGCCAATTGCGGCCCATAATGCCGGGCGAGTATTTGACAACTTTTCCGCGGACCGAAATTTTCTTGCCTTTGGACGCGGAGGAAGCGGCAAGCGCGGACTTGCTGGCAAACAGCTCTGCAATGGTCAGAGCATCTTCGCCCTGGGCTTTGGAAACTTTGTACTCAGAGAGATTCACCGGCCCGCCGACGGGCTTCATGCCATGCGAACCCGTCATCATCCCAGGTCCAGGTCCAGGGCCAGGGCCAGGGCCATGCGCGCTTTGTCGGCGTGCGGAGCCGCCAGCATCCGAACCCGATAACGTTCCAAAAACAATACGTTCGAACTTGCGCTTTAACGTTTTACTTTCAAATCCGTCCATGGTCATCGGATTCTCGATCTTGACCTCTGAGCCTATTTTGACCTGGCTCTTCGGGACCGCGGCCCAAATCTCGCCCGTCTTCGTCTTCAATTGGAGATAGGAGTAGGAAGCCGCTTCGAGCGTTCCAATCACCTTGCCCTCGATAAACGAGTTAGCCAGAGCGCCCGGAATATTTCCGAAAACGAGTGTCATCCCCGCGATCAAAACCGCCCGTACGCACATAGTTCAAGACTCCTTCCCATTGATCACACCAGTGTTACCCGAAAGCTGATCTGATCACCAGCATTGGACTCATCTAGGGCACAATTGCCGCATGCCGTTACTGCACCGCGTCAATTCCGTGCTAAGTCCTGATTCCCGCAAACCTATTTCGAGTTTGACAACGTGCGGCAAATACGATTAACTTTACTTAGTAATGTTCAGTGTTCTTAAGTTTTGCCGCCCCCTGGAAGGAGCTTTTTATGTACCCCCTCCCGATCGAAAAGGCAGCACTGATCGCGATCGTAACCGCAAGCCTGATCAGCCTGATGACAGCCGAACCAGCGTTCGGAGCCGGCAAAAAGCCGGCGAGCGCTCCCAACCCTTCCTGCCCCGCCCCGGGGCCCGTGGCGAAACCCTATAGAAAGGTCCTGATGACCTCAGTCGCTACCAAGCCCTTCCCGCTCCCGAACGGAACACTGGTCGACTTAACCCAGGATCTCAACACGATGGCCTATTCGGTCACGACCGACACGCATACTTTCCGGCCGTCGACGGTCGTCGATGCCGATTGTGCTGAACATCTCGAACTTCATATTGGCGTCAGCACCCTCGAACTGAATCTCTACGAACTTGGAATTACGATCGGCTATAGTCCGACCGGGACGGGCGCCGTCACGAGCGTCGAAGGGGAAGTCAACGTCCGGCTCGGCCATCTCGCAATGGATTTCAGAATCGACCAATGTAACATCAAAGGCTGCACGCAGATCATCGCATCGACAGCAAATGCGACCCCCGTCGAAACGGATTCGAGCTTCAAAATCAACTTCAGTGAGATCACGACGGCCGTCCAGCTCGCGACGCACCCGACTTTCAATAAACTTCTTCGCAAGATCATGACGGCCGGGATGACCAGACTCGCGCAATCGCCCGACGTCCATCATCTTCCGTGGAGAGCCATTGTACGTGAATCAAATCCTTCGGCCGGCACCTTGATTTTTGATGCCGGCACACAGGACGGAATCGCGGCGAATCAAAACTTCGCGGTGTATGCCGTTTCACCGACAACCGGAGTTTGTGACGTTTATAAAACGATCGCCTACATCCACACGCTTCGAGCCGACCCGCTTTCGAGCTTCGCGATTGTCGATCAGGTCCTCGATTCACAACCGATCGAAACGGGTGATCTGGTTGTCGTGAAGTAAAAAGCCGGAATGAACTGGGGAACCATGAGCACCACCAAAAAAACTCTCAGCATCGCTTCCCTGGTCCTGATCGCAGTCCTCAGCTTACCTTGCGCCTCCACCGTCGCTGGCGCGGCCGGAAAAAAGCGCGCCGGCCCTCCGGCGCAAACGAAGGGAAAACGCGTCCTTGCCATCGAGCCGATCCGGAACGTCCGTATCGAAATGCCCGACGAGACTCCACGCGATTTCGGGCAGGATTTCCACGATCGGATCCGGGGCCATCTCGATGGGAACCGCTACGTCGTGGTCAGCCCGGTTCCAGATCAGGATCGGCGTTCGCAAAAGAGCGCTGCCCGGGAAAGCTGGGCAAGCGGTTACCTGCCGAGCGCGACCCTCAGGATAGCGGTGGACGCTCTCAGCTTCCAAACGGGAAACCGCGGTGGCCGGATGTTCTACGGCTTCAACGAACGTTTCCGGACTCCCTTCAACGACGGCTCCGCCCAACCGAACGAATATCCGCTCGACACGATGTTCGGCGAACCGAGCTGGTTCGACCATTCCTTCGACCGTAAGGGTCGCTTTCCTTTTGATTCCATGTCAGGGCTCGATCTGGGCGACGGACTCGGGATCAATATATTATTCGCGTGGCTCACGGCAAAGTACGCAACCTATCACTCTGAACTTCATCTTCGAGTCGAAGTCGACGCACCCCTTGCGAACCGGCGGGATTACACGGTCATCCAAGTCCAAGGTACCGGCTACTTCTACGATGTGGCGGGTGCCTATGGCCAGTATAACGGCGGCATCCGGATTGCCCGGCGCGATGCCATGCTTCAGGCTTTCAATAAGGCGATCGAAGGCACTCTCGCCGCAATCGATCGCACCGTACAGGACCTTCCACTCACCGCAATCGTCGATAACATCGGTCTCAATGATGGCGTTATCTATATCGGAACGGGAATCGCCGCCGACATCCCGGCGGGCACCCTGTACGAAGCCGTCGATCGCCCGGAGATAGCGATTCAAGTATACAAAAGCGAGCGGAGCGGCTCTCTTGGACGGGTGGTCACCGGTAATTCCGCGCTCGTCCAAACCGGAATGGCACTTCGAGAGATCAAGAATCTCCCGAGTGCCCGCTCGATTGCAGCCGCTCACGCCGTCGCCAAAAGTTCGCTTCGAAAAAGCAGCGAACGAGGCCCCCAGCTCGTCGCATCAGAATCCATTCTTCTTCCACCCACGAACTTCAAAAAAGGAAATTTAAAGGGCCTCATTCCCGCGATCAGTGAATGGGTCGCTTATGTGAAAAGCGTGGTCGAAACCGCCACCCTCCCTTACCGGATCTGGCGGTATTCGCAATATGACCAGAGCTATCACGCCAAAGCCGATTCCCACTATGACCCGGAAACGACGAACGGAAACGAAGGCGATTCATTCGCGCCGCCGCAATCCGCCGCGGACGCGCGGCAACTCCCGACGGTCCAGGATTATGCAGCCGAGGCCCGTCGCGAAAACTGGGCCCGCCAGATCGGCCTCGACCGCGTCGCCCTCATTCCCGATCACGGCGGATCGCCTCTGGTCGCCGTCATTGATTCCGGAATCGATTATAATCACCCGGCAATTCATGATGCTCTTTGGCAGAATCCCTCGCCCGCTTCGGATGCCAACGGTCGCGAGGACCGGTACGGCTGGGACTTCATTTCAGGCGATGATCGCCCGTTCGACGATTCATACCACGGCACCCAACTCGCAAGCGCGCTTCTCGCCGTCGCACCTCACGCCCGGATCATGCCGCTCAAGATTTTCAACCCTTGGGGAATCACGAATTCAGCCGCCATTTACGCGGCCTTCACCTATGCCGTCGACCACGGGGCGAAATTGATTCTCTGCGGCTGGTCCACGCGCCGCTATTCCAAAGCCATGGAAATGGGAGTCGCCTACGCCCGCGATCACGGAGTCCTGATCATCGCCGCAGCCGGCGACATCGCGGCTGATCTCAGGCGCCTTCCCGAATATCCGGCGAGTTTCGCCCGCAAATACGAAAACGTGATCACCGTGACCGCGGTCGACGAGGCGGATCAGCGCCTCCCGAAAGCGAACCGCGATTCCGCGACGGTATTCATCGCCGCACCGGGAAAAAACATCCGCGTGGCCGAACCGCGCAATCGCGTGACCGAGGCGACTTCAACGGGGATAGCGTCGGCGATCGTCGCGGGCGCGGTCGCTCGGATGTTGCCCGATGATTCTGAAATCCAACTCCCCGCCCAGACCGTCAAAGACCTGCTCCGCGCACGAGCCGTTTCGGTACCGGGACTTCAGGGCGTGAGCCGTGACGGCGCGAGACTCATGATTTTGGAATAACGACGCTCATCCCTCGTAGCGGATTCGAAGAATTTCGAGTTCCTCTTCACCCCGCGGCGTTCTCAAATTGACCGTGTCCCCGACCTTCGCGTTCAAAAGCGCCTTCGCGATCGGCGAGATCCAACTCACGTCCCCGTTGCGCACATCAGCCTCGTCGATTCCGACGATCCGGTAAGTTCGTTCTCGATCTTCCTCGTCCCTGACGGTCACTCGCGCTCCGAAAAGCACTCGTTCGGCGTTTTGAACCGAGGGATCAACGATTACAGCCGATTCAAGCCGCTTGGTCAGAAAGCGGATGCGGCGGTCGATTTCACGAAGCCGCCTTTTGCCGTAAATATAATCACCGTTCTCAGAGCGATCGCCGTTCGAGGCCGCCCAGCTCACGGTTTTGACGAGTTCGGGACGCTCGACATGAAGCAGCTGCTTCAATTCCTCGCGAAGCCTCGCCGCACCGGGAGGAGTCATATAGTTTTTGAACCCCGTCGGAAGAGCCGGCTCTGGCCCGGCGGCCTCATCTTGCGAGACGGGCGAGTCGGAATCCTGTTCTTTTGTGAAAGCCTTGCTCATAAACCGTCACGCGTTTTCACGGAAACCATCTCGACTTCGTCGAGCAGTTCCTCTGTCAGACGCTGATGAGCATACTTTCGTCCCAAGCCCGCAAAAAGGCTATAAACACAGGGAACAACGTAAAGAGTCAATCCGGTCGAAACAATCACTCCTCCGATCACCGCAACGGCCATCGGTATACGGCTTTCGGCGCCGGGCCCCAAAGCCAGCGCCGGGGGAACCGCGCCAGCAATGGTCGCGAAGGAAGTCATCACGATCGGCCTGAGACGTACCGGGCAGGCCTCAATCAGCGCCGTCCTCACATCCGAAGTTCCTCGTTCCATGACCTGATTCGTGAAATCGACGAGCAAAATGGAATTCTTTTTCACGATTCCCATCAGGAGAATCAAGCCAATCATGCTGTAGATATTGAGCGACTGCTGAGAAATGAGAAGCGCCATAAAAGCGCCTGAAATGCTGAAGGGCAAAGCCATGAGCACGGTCACGGGGTCAATGAAGCTGTTGAACTGCGACGCAAGCACCATGTACGAGACAAAAAGCCCGAGAATCAGGGCGAAGATGAGGCTCGTGAAAGATTCTTTGAAAGTCTGGGCGCTTCCGCTCGCGACCGACCGGTAACCGGGCGGAAGCACTCGCTTCGAAATATCCTCGACCGCCTTAAGCGCGTCGCCCTGGGACTTGCCGGCGGCGACGTTCGCGAAAATACTCACGGCTCGCTCGCGGTCGCGACGTGAAACGATCTGAAGAGTCGGTCGCTCCTCGATGCGAACGACCTTGCCCAGCGGGATCAACTCTCCGCGATTATTCCGGACATACAGCTTTTTGATCGCCTCCGCGCGATCCCGTTCCTCACCCTCGAGGCGAAGGCGAATGTCATAGCGGTGCCCGTCTTTCGGATATCGTCCGAGAAGGACGCCGCCGATCAGCGCGTTCACCGTCTGACCGATCGAGTTCACGCTCACGGCGTGGAGTGCCGCTTTTTCACGATCCGGGAAAATCTGAACCTCGGGCATCCCGACCTGATAATCGGTGTCGATGTCGGTCATCAGACCGGTTTTTCCCAGCTCCTTCATGAGCTCTTGCGAGACCTCCGCAAGTTTTTCCCAATTCGGTCCGCGAACAGTGAACTCGACGGGAAAGCCCCGACCCGAACCCGAGAACCCCCGAGTGGACATATCCTGCACAACGACTTTGAGATCGGGAATCCCATTCAGCACGCGCCGACAGTGGTCAATGAGCTGTTGCTGAGTCCGCGTTCTCTGGCTGGGCGGTTTCAAGCTGACGAAAGCCATCCCGCTATTCACCTCGCCGCCCCCCATTCCGCCAATCGAGACGAAATATCGCGAAATTTCCGGAATGGTCGCAAGGATCTTCTCGATTTCCCGAACCTTGGAATCGGTATAAGGGAACGATGAACCGACGGGCGCCTGAAAACGCAACACGAAGAGACTCATGTCCTGAGCCGGCACGAATTCCTTCTTGAGGAACTTGACGGACGCGAACGAGCCGAAAAAGAAAACCAATGAAAGGAGGATCACCTTCCAGCGGTGATCGAGCGCGAAGGCCAGGGAACGTCCATAAAGGCTCCTACTCGATTCGAAAAGGCGCTCGATACCACGACCAAGCCAGGTCGTGCGTTCCGTCGCGCCAACGAACTGCGAGCACCTCATCGGCGTCAGGGTCAACGCCTCGAGCAGGGATAACGCGACGGCAACGCTCATCGTAACGCCGAACTGAAAGAAAAATTTCCCGATCGCCCCTTTCATGAATGCAACCGGAAGAAAGATCGCGACGATCGCGATCGTGGCCGCGAGCGCGGCGAACGAGATCTCGCGCGCCCCGAGCAGAGCGGCTTTCATCCGAGATTCCCCTTTTTCGAGATGTCGGACGATATTCTCCAGCATCATGATCGCGTCATCGACGACGATACCGATCGCGAGACTCAGGCCGAGAAGCGTGAAGGTATTCAGGGTGAAGCCGGCAAAATACAAAACGGTGAACGCCCCGATGATGGAAGTCGGAATCGCGAGCAAAACGTTGAAGGTGGACGACCAGGAGCCCAGGAATGCCCAACAGACCAGAGCGGTCAGCAAAGCGGAAAGAATCAGGGTAAAATTGATTTCAGCGACGCTTTCCTCGATAAAACGAGTCGCATCGAAGTTCACCCCGAGAGCCATGCCGGCGGGGAGAACCTTGCTGATCTCGGCCATCCGCGTTTTCACGGCCTGGGCGACGGCCACGGCATTCGAGCCACGTTGCTTTCGAATCCCGAGACCGACGGAAGGCTTTCCGTTCGCCCGGCTCATTCTCCGGATATCGGCGAGACCTTCTTCGATTTTTGCGACCTGCTTTAAGTAAATGGGCTTGTAATTCGGCTGCCCGCCTCGAGCATTGATGACAAGGTTCCCGAACTCCTCGACGGACTTCGCTTCACCCAGCGTCCGAACGTTCAGTTCCTTTCGATCCGATTCAATCCGCCCCGCGGGCAGTTCGGAGTGCTCGTTTTTGATCGTGGCAGTCACGTCATTCACCGAAAGTGAATAACGATCCAGGTCTTTCGAGGAGACCCAAACCCGGAGGTTCGGATCGATGTACCCCCCCATGAAGACCTCGCCTACTCCGGGGACCGTCGTGAACTTGTCCTTGAGCTGATCGCGAACGTAAGCCATCAAGTCCTTCAAGGCATGCTTATCGCTTTCAACGGTGAGCCAGAGAATCGGCTGGTCTTCCGGATTCATCTTGGTCACGATCGGGGGATCCATTTCACGAGGCAAATAGCGCTGTGCTTGCGCGATCTTAGTTTGCACCTCCTGAAGCGCGGCATCAATATTTCGCTCCAGTTCAAATTCAATGCTGATATTGGCTGAACCGTTTCGGGAACTGGAACTGATGGAAG
>MEQK01000063.1 GCA_001770175.1 Bdellovibrionales bacterium RIFOXYD1_FULL_55_31
GAAAAATTCAAGCCACGCTTCCCGTCGGGAGCGTGGCTTTTTTTATAACCCGAGTGGATAGCGGCAGTTCAAGAGACTCCAAACCTGCGCTCGGCTGACCCAATTTCCAAAATTGAACACGGTAATCCAGGACGGCAGCGTCTGAAAGACCACGTGACAGTATGGCGCGAACTCCGACATCTCATTTCGCGCGCGCAAACCGGTCTGAAATAGATGAAACTCACGCTTTTCTTTCAGGACCTTCATAAAAGCATCCGCGTTCTCGATCTTGCGAACAACCAGACCCTTGGGCTTATAAAAATACGTCTTCGACCCAAGCACTTCGAAAGGATCACGGGAGTCGGTATAAAGTTCAAAACTCCCGCCCTTTGCTGTTGCTTTCGCGGTTCTGTCATAAAGGGCCTCATAGAACTGCACGTTCCGGGCGAAAGGCAGGAACATCAGGGCAATCAGCGCGACTACGTTGTTGAAAACGATAAACTTCCAGACCCGGTTCCCCCAGCGTTTTAAACCTTCTCCGGCAACGGGAAGACGCAGCCGGGCGGCTAAAAACCGACCTACCTTGCCAAACTCATCCGGACTGAAAGACAGAAATCGTCCGGACGAACGGGAGTAAACGGATAAAGTCAGAAGAATCGGCGCTGCGGCCGCGATCGGGAAAAAGAATCTCAGCTCCTTATGCGAAATCCATTCGTGAACCAAAAAGAACGGAATCTGGCTCCAGGTCAGAACATGTTTGGGATGCCTCGCCCAGGCGATGAGAGTCGCGATCACGAGAATGAGCCCGAGAAATGGCCATGACTCCGTGAAAGACATCCTGAAGATGTCCCACCAGGGGGCGTTCCCATACCTCGAAACCTCGTTTCGGATCAGATTGTACTCGAAATAACGCCAGGGACTCAGGACGAGTGCGCCATATCCCCAGGCATCGACCGCGCGACCGAGAAGAAAAACCGCCCCTCCGCCACAGCCGATCCATTTGAACCGCTGCCATCCGGCACGTCCGATCAGCAGAAGCCAGGCGAGCGCACCGACGACCATCAAAGCCATTTGGAACCGGCCCTCAAAACTGAGCCCGAAACACGCGCCCGCGAAGATCCAAGCCCATTTTCCAAAATGGCTTTTCAGCCGTTCCACCAAGCCAAGTGACGCCAGACCGATTCCGATCAAAAAGGCCGACCCGCCCATGCTCTCTGACGAGGGACGCACGTGCAGAGCCGGTAAGAACCAGATCAGCGCGAGCACGACAACGGCGAACCGCCGAGCGCGGCGGTCCTCGAACCAGTACTGGGCCGATACGGCCAAAAAGACCGTACTCACCCAGCCTGCGAATCCCGCGAACATCCGGAAACTCAAAGCCCAGGTAAACGGGTTCGAAACTCCGATCAGAAGCCAGAGCTTCGCCATGACATAGTAGATGGCGGGCTGAAGCCAAGGCCGCATCATCTCGGGAAATTCCACGGGCAGATCCTGAACAGGCGTGTGCCCGAGTTTATAATTGAGAAACTCCAGAATCTGGAAGTACTCGTCAGCGGAATGGTGCCCTACGCTAAAGGCAGCCGTAATGAAGTGAAGAACCAGACTCAAAACCATCCAACGACGGAGAAAAGGGATCCAGGTCGGGTCAGCTGAATCCCGAGCGACGTCGGCAGCTGTTCCGAGGGCGCTTTGAAGCGCCGAACCCAACCTGTCTCTCAGCTCCTTGATCATGAATCCATCCTAAAGCATTGTTTGGCGCGAACCAAACTAAAGGCGCACAGGCACGTGCCCCAGGCCTTTATACCTGCCAGCTCAAGCGGCCGGACGGCTGATGAACCGAAGAGTTCCGGAATGATAAGGCCGATCATCGCCGTTCCAAACAGCGCGCTCACGAAGTATCGCGTCGTATTTGCTTCAACGGCTTTCGCGATCGCCAAAGCGCACAATGGATAAACCAGAACGAAAGAGTGGTGCCAGGCAAGCGGATGCACAAGAACTCCGAGGGCAAGCCAGCCCGACCAACGTTCCTCGAAGGACAGAACCCCTGAGAACCGGTTCCAGAGAAAGCCGAGCAGAATCGAGAGCACCAGAAATACCACAACATCGTATTCAGAAGAGCGCGGATCCACATCAAACAGACGAAGAACGAGCGCGGTAAATCCATGATTTGCCGGACCCCGCACGACCTCGGCTCCAAGTTCCGCCCCACCCGAACCAGCAGCCAGAATCCAGTCCCGGCCGAGGGCGATGAAGGAGTGTCCCGGAATCGCGAGGACCACGATACCGGTCAAGAGCGATGCCGCAATGATGAAGCCCAGGATCACCCTGGCTTTGAAAACGCGTCTGCCAAAACCGAACAAAGTAACGAGCGAGAACACCTTTGAGCTGAAAATCAATCCGAGTAACACGATCGATTTTTCCCCTGAACCGAGAAAAAGAGCCGCCGCCAAAATCAGCAATGTTATTTGTCCCGAGGCAAAATGTCCGATCCAGATCCACCAGAAGATCCCAAAGCCGAGCAATGCCGCGGAGAGGCTTCCCTTTCTGGCAGTCCAGACTACCGCATACAGAAGCGCGACGATCTCCCCAAGGGCCCAGACCCCCTTGGCTGCGGTCCAACTCAAAAGGCCGAAAGGTGCAAAAAACGGAAGCACCCAGGGCGGGTATTTGAAAACGAAACCTTGGTTAGAACTCATCAAACCCTGTGATGAGGTGTATGGGGAAACTCCTGAAATAAGAGACACTGCCGCGTTCCAGTAGACTTCGAAATCGTGACTCTGACCGAGAGCGATCAAAAAGAGCCGCACGACTGCAACAATGCCCCCGAAAGCGCAAGTGACAAGCATGGCCCGCTTGATTCTGGCTGCCATTCTCAATTTGTGACACCGAATATCGCGGCACGCAAGCGACATGACCAGAACTAACCCACTCGGCTCGTTTTTCTGAGAAGTCCCTTTCTCGTGAAGCCGTAAATCAAAATTTCCTGCCGGTTGTGGAATAGCTGAACCGCGCGCGCGCGAACCATGCCCATGACTTTGACATGCTCTAACATCGAGGGAATCTGGTCGGCCATTTTCCACTGGTTGAGCTTAATCGTGAGAAGCACCCCGAGCAGCGTGTCTTTCGTCCGCGAGGCCAGGCGGTCGATCGCGAAAAGCGCGATAT
The DNA here is from genome assembly GCA_001770175.1 of Bdellovibrionales bacterium RIFOXYD1_FULL_55_31. Lineage (GTDB taxonomy): Bacteria > Bdellovibrionota > UBA1018 > UBA1018 > UBA1018 > XYD1-FULL-55-31. Next base: position 3,145 of record MEQK01000063.1, read on the forward strand.
TCGGAGTCACGTTCATGTCGACGAGAAGCCATTCCACGCTCGCGGGCAAATCGGGCCTATGCACTGCCGCGACAACCTTCTGAATGTGTTTGAAATGCGCCGCAGCCATTACCCTGGCATCCATTTCACCCGGGTCGATTCCAACGACATTCAACCCCTTTTGGAGAAGCGCGTAGCTCGCGCCCCCCGGGGCACTGCCTATTTCGACCGCCGTATCGCCCGGCAGTAAGGGTGCTCCGGAACGAAGCACTGCCTCTTCGAGTTTCAAAAAGGCTCTCGACGGTGCTTCGGGCGGGAGCTCAATTTCCGGAATTCCGCCCGGGAACGGCGAATGTTGAGGAGTGTGACGATGATACCCTAGCCACCAAACGGGCTTCTCAAGTTTTCGCGATCCCAAAATGATCACGTTCAGCACGAAATCGCCGGGCATCGCGACCACACTCTCATGGAATCGAACTGATCCCCGCGAACCGGCTTCCTTTCTGATCAGGCGTTCAAGACCACGACTCGCCTGCCCTGTTGCAAAATCAGGCGGTTCCTCCCCTTTCGGGAACTCGTCTTTTTCCCAGACGTGGAGTCGAAAAGCTTCTTCGGGCGGCAAATAAAGGGCTCGCTTCAGCTCGAGCGTTTTCTCGATGATCAGCGCAGGGCTTGCCACCTCCTCAAGGGAAATCCCATAGGCTCGGGCGAAAGCTGATCGAAGCTCAAATTCAGGTGTGAGTTCATTTGGCGAAGCGGCAACAGCCGTTTTCGGGTCGAATTTGAATGTCAGGAACCCTGGCCGGGAATAAGCGAACCGCAGCTCGGGGTGCTCCCGCGTGATTTCCTTTTTGAGCGCGTTTTCGGCTCCGATCTGGCAAACCGTGAACAAAAATGAAGAAGAAGAACCCTCTGGCATTCCAGTCCTCTACCATCTTCACGGCGAAAATGGTACTTTCGGGCGCCCCTTCTGTGTTAGACAAGAGAGAGATGCAAAATCAAGAATCCGACAAACTCGTCAACGAATCAAAAGCCGATCTCAACTGGACAACACTGGGCCTCTCTCAACAGACTCTCGATCTCATCCAAAGAGCGGGTTACCAGACTCCTACCCCCGTTCAGGCCGAAGCCATTCCGCTTGCCTTGTCCGGAGATGACGTCATCGCATCAGCTCAGACCGGTACGGGTAAGACCGCGAGTTTCGTGCTCCCGATGGTCGAACGCTTTTCGGGCCGGGAAGGCACTTTCGGTTTGATTCTGTGCCCGACGCGCGAGATCGCCCAGCAGACACAAGCGGTTATCGAACTCTTCGGCGCGCCTCAGGGGGTACGGTCGATCGTCCTGATCGGCGGAATCAACATGCGGCTCGACGCCATTGCGCTTCAGACTTATCCGCAGATCATCGTAGCGACTCCAGGGCGGCTTTGTGATCACCTGGATCGTGGAAACATTTGGCTCGATTTCATAAAGATGGTTGTTCTTGATGAAGCCGATCGCATGCTGGACATGGGATTTGCTGACCAACTCTCACGGATCATGGAGGATGTTCCCCCGACCCGGCAGACCCTCTTGTTTTCAGCGACCATTCCGACGCCTGTCGAGCGCCTCGCGCAGCGAATTCTGCGATCCCCCAAGCGGGTCGCGATCGGAAAGCCCCTTTCGGCCGCCGCGAGCGTCGAGCAACGCCTGCTCTGGATGCGTGAAGAATCAAAGAACCGGGAGCTCCGACGACTGATCCGCGACGAACCCGGAACTATGATCGTTTTCACCCGCTCGAAGGACATGGCTTCACGGGTTTGGCGATCCCTCCACAGCTCCTGCGTTTACGACGCTACTTTCATTCATTCCGACCGTCCGCAAGACCAGCGTGAACAGGCCCTCGCGGATTTCAAAGAGGGCAAATACCGAATCCTGGTCGCGACCGATGTCGCTGGACGCGGCATTCACGTCGACAACGTCGCTCATGTCGTCAATTACGATCTACCCTATGAGCCCGAGGACTATGTCCACCGCATCGGAAGGACAGGCCGCGCGGAAGCGACAGGCAAAGCCACGAGCTTCGTGACACCGCGTGACCGCAGGCTTCTGGCGCAAATCGAGAGGCTTCTTGGCCATGCCATTCGTGAAGAATTTGCCGATCGAATGCCCGATGAATCGCACACCGCCTCAAGCTCCGGGCGGAACTCGCACCCACACTCCAAAGCGTCCGTAAAATCCGGCGATTCGGGTCCGTCGAAACGACGTCGCAAATCCCGCCACAGTGGAAAGCGAAGCGGGGCAAGTCGCACCCATTGAACGTATGGCTGCCCAAGAACCTCCTGAGACATATTGGGACGCGCACTGCCACCTTTCAGACCCGCGATTGGATAGCTCGCGAGAAGCCGTAATTCGCCGCGCTCGGGATTGCGGGATCACCCGTTTCGTTCAGGGCGGTGTCGGCCCCGAAGACTGGCAGCGCCAACTTCGACTCCTCGAGCGCTATCCCGAACAGATTTTGCCCGTATTCGGCCTTCACCCGTGGTGGATTTCCGAGAACGGCGAAGCCTCTTCGAAAAACGCCTTGCGTGATCTCGCGGGCCTCCTCAACCGGGCGGTCGCCATTGGCGAACTCGGTCTCGACTTCAGCCCGAGGTTCCCGATCGCCCTGCGGGAGCTGCAGCAGCATTTTTTTCGGGAGCAGCTCGAAATCGCGGGACATCATCAACTACCGCTCGTGCTTCACGTCGTTTCCGCCCACACTGAAGCTCTCGAATTGCTGACGAAATCACCTCCATTGCATGGAGGCCTCATCCACGCGTTTACGGGCTCCCTGCAAACCGCGCGAAAATACCTCGAACTCGGGTTTACGCTATCGATTGGGGGACGGATCACCCATCCAGGATCGAAATCTGAGGCCCTTCGAAAGATGATACAAGAGCTACCGCTCGACCGCATGGTGATCGAATCCGATGCTCCTGACCAGTCTTCTCTCGGTTTTCAGGGACGGCTGAACGAACCGGTCAGTATTATTGAAATCGCCGGAGTAGTCGCACGGCTCAAAAGTGCGACTACCCCGACGATCCTCCGCCAATCAAAACTGAATCTTTCAAATCTTTTCGGCGCCCGGCAGATCAAGGCGCAGTCATGATAATCTGGTCCTCGGCGATTTGCAGAACGCGCCATCCTGGAGCCTTTTTCGGTTTTACCTGCGGCTCGCCCGGAGCATGCTCGAGGACCGTGATCGCGGTCTCATTGAGTCCGTAGGAACTCACGATTTTATAAAGCTGTTCCGCATCTTCCGGATACATCCGGACGCAACCCCCCGAGGCCGGCGCGCCCAGCTCCGCGTAATGGTCCGGTGTGGTGGCGTGAATCCAAACGCCTCCCGAAAACCTGATCACATACTGCAGATTGACCTGCCAAAGGTTGGACCAACGCTTGACCTGCATGCCATCGGGAATGAAGCGGCCAACCGGAGTCGAGGCGTTGTAAACACGACCGCTCTTCCCTTTCACCCTACGTTCCCAGGCCGTTGAAACCGTGAAGGCCTGCTCGAGTTTTCCATCGACGGACACCGTGAGATATTGCAGACCGATTTCCTTCATGCTCTTGTGAACGACAATCTGCACACGACGTTCCGAGAAATCCGCAGCTTCCTTGCGCAATATCCTTCGCGAGAACTCTCTCTCCGAGACTTCAGAATCAGATTCTCCAAGCTCGTCTTCCTCCTCCTCGGGGATCACGTCATCGGCGCTTGGCAGTTCCGCTCCTCGCGGGGCGGAGCTCATTTGAGACGGTTCGTCCAAACTCGGCGCCGCCAACGCAGAAACACCTTGAACCTGATTACAGCCGGAAAGCAAATGCGCCGCGCTTCCCAAACAAAGCAACCCGAGGACGACCATCGAAATTCCTGCTCCACCTGTCATCGACTTCAACTTCCGCTTCATGAACATGCTCCTTTGCACAAACAGCTATCCACTTGTAAGGACTCTCAGGATTTCCGCGTCAAGTTCCGGCGTCGGCGGCCGGGACATCTCCGTCAGACGATTCGAAAAATCCTCATCGAGATCGAGATAAAAACGGGAATCAAGAACCGACGGATCGTCCTTCCGACTGAGGTAGCTCGCCTTTTTGACGATTTTCAGCAAATCAGCGCCCAGGGTGGCTCCTTTTGCATTGATGTAGTCTTCTTGCTTTTCGTCGGCAAACCCATCAAGAATATGACTCCCGATACTTTCGGTATGGGCGACCATTTTCGCGGCGAGCATTCCTTTCGAATATCCGTAAAGCATCATTCCAAACAGGTGGTACCAGCTGCCGAATTTGTCGGCCTTTTTTCCAAATGCGTTAATGATCGGCGTAAGCCGTTGCGTCATCGCGAGGCTCTCACGGTTCTCGGTCCGCCAATACCGGGCAAGCACGTTTTCAATCGTGAGGAGGGTCAGATAAACGTCGCCACGGTTGATTCGATAGCTTGCCCTGAAGAGTTCCGGAATCGTCACGCTCGCGCGCGGGCGAGAGATGATCTCGTCCTGAAGCTCGGATTCCGTTCCGGTGCGCAGATACATTCCCGTCGTTCCCCGAGAGAGCGCTAAGAGGATTTTTGAATAAGCGGTGTACGGGAAAAACTTCCACCCGTACTTCGACATGAATTCCGGGCTCCAGTCATGTACGTTTCCAAGGGATGGCTGGATTCCGTTTCGGGAATACTCCTCGTAAATGACCTGCTCGAACATCCTTTTGAAATTCTTTACTTTAATCGGATTACGATGACCTTCGAGGTAAAGTCGCCCCGAAAGGAGTTCCTCCGTCAACTTGAATTTGATTTCATCGTCCACGGGAAGCTCATAAATGGTCCCGAGCTCCCGTTCGGACGGCTGCCAAACATGGTTTTCAAAAATCGGAGGCACCAAATCGTCCGTGATGCCGAAGAGTTGATATGCGCACGGACGTGCTTGCGCGTATCTCGCGAAAGTCTGGTCGAGCTTGTCTTTGCGTTTGAGCAAGCTATACCAAATCTTCTTAGGCAGGGTACGAGTCGTCGCCGCGAGCACATAATCACCCAACGAATCGACAAGCTGGTATTGCGGTTGATGATACCCGGCGAGAATCGCGATTTCGAGCTGACTCGGATCAATTCCCAGCGCCGTGCCGCTCTCATCGCGGACAAGAGCACCTGAAACAGCGAACCCTTCACAGGCGTCAGCCGTTTCCAGGGGAACAGTCTCGGAAAAGCCCCGAACGGTCATAAGAAGCAAAAGAACGGATGTAGAAAGAATAACCAAACGCATTAGTTGGCCACCACCTGCGTCGAATACGATTCAGGAAAATCGGATCCCTTGATAATCAGAACTTTCGATCCAAGTTTACCGCCGTCGACTTGCGCCCGGATATCGTTGAAAAGACGGCTTCCGAGGTGATCGAGTTTCGAGCCGCTGAAGGTGGATTTCGCCCGTTCGGGCGATACATTGGTGTTTGCGATCAGAAAAAGAGTGCCGAAATCCCGCATACTTTGCTGAGCTCCCGCGGCGGCAAGCTGTTGCGGCGTCCTGGAATAGACGGGCCAATAGTTGATAGCCTTGGGCTGGACTTCCGTACGGATGGTGCAAGTGACCTGGCCACCGGGCGCCGCTCCTTCGCTGCAGGAAATCGAACTCCGGCCGTAGGCCATGAACTTTCGGGTATCACCCTGATCCAAGACGAGCGTGCAGCTTCGTCTCCATGAGGTACGGTCTTCCTGGTCCTGGCACGAGTTGACGGTGACCACGGATTTTTCTACTCGCATCCCAACATCCAGCACCTTCGTGGCCGTCGAATAGACGAGCGTACGGTGAGCACCGTTCGGAACCGTTCTGATCGCGCTGATCAGATCACTGATCACCGGAAGGAGATCATTGTCGCCGAGCACCGCCTTAACCTGGTCCAGACTCCGCGTGGGGCTGTATCGCTGGGTCAACGAGATGACCATCCGATCGTTCTGCAGCCGGAACACAAAGGATGATCCGACGGGGTTTGCCGCATTCGCCTGGCCCGGCCGGATCACTCCGATCCAGCAGAGCCCGACCATAACGAGAACTGCCGAAATGCCCTGCCACGTCCACTTGCGTCCCACTCGTCACCAGCCTTTCGCGCGTATGGTGTAACACCAATATTGCGCTGCGTCAATACTGGTCTAAAATGGTCCTGTAATATAAATCTTGTGTGTTTTCAGGTATTTATACGCGGAGTAAACCTTACTGAATGTCGCGGCCGTCAAATTTGCCTTGAATTGTGAGAGATCTGAGGCTTCATAATCTCAGATCAAATGCGGTTGATTAGATTCGTCCAATATTATCGAATAGTAATATGGGGTTAAAAAGTCCAAGGTCTGGAATGGTGGGGCAACGCGGATAGCGACTGGTCCGTCGTGCCGCCTTCTGCCTACTCCATCGAGAACGTGATCCGACAGGAGCTACCTTCAACGAACGATGCTATTCACGCGTAAACATCGGGCACACTATTCCGCGCGATAATTCGCCAACCGGGTGAGTGCTCCTTTTAAACCCTCGTGAACAGCCTCGACATCCGCCGGTTTCCAGACAGAGCGATCATCACGGATGAAGGAAGTCTTATCGATACGATTATCGAAGCGCGCGATCGGGAGATGATACGTCCGGCCATGAGTCCGAATCGTCACGGTACCTGGCCTGTCGGAGTTTTTCTCCAGCCATTCCATGTCGTCACAGCCGTAATCATTCATCATCACTTCGATCGGTACACCGTGATGCAGGATGGAACCCGGATCGTTGGGATTGGCTCGTGCCTGATTTTTTCTGCGAGATTCTTCTGGCGTGACCCACACGTACAAAATCTTGGCCTTCCGTAAAATTTCGTCCGAAAGACAAGCGAGCGAGTATTGGTAACCAAAAGGCGCCTTAAGAGGCAACGTCGAAGCATGCGCGCCCCCACGGGCAAATTCGATCACCGTCGTTTTTCCGCTAAGATCGGTCGAGGAGTTCTCGTTCTTTTCATCGAGCATCTTCCTGCATTCAGCTTCAAGGGCATCCGCAATCGCCGCTTTCATATCCGCAGCGACGCCGGCCAATCGCGGCTTTGCACCGACCGCCTTTGATGCATTGTCGAGTCTCTGAAAGAGATGCGCGGCCGCTGACTTCGGTTCATGAATTCTTTTGGCAAGCAAATCAGCGTGATCTTCGTTGATCAAGGCAATCAGTGTTCCCCAATCCTTGGGATCAAGAAATGGCCGCTCAGAAGACTGAAAATAGACCCGCTCGTGCCCCCGCTTTTGTAATTCCTCATCGATGCATCGCATGACGTGAACATAAGGGAAGTCATCCAACTGAACCGTCGGGCCCATGTGAAAGTCCTCGCCGCATTCACGCGCCGACAGCTGGGCCATATACTTTCTGACTTCGGATTTTCCGGAAGCCGGAAGAGCCAATAAAAGAACAGTATCCAATATTCCATTTGTAACGGTCATAAACTCCTCGTCCCTCTCTGATTCGCGAACATATCCATTCTTCTCGAAAGCCGCAAGCAGCTTGGCCGAATCAGCCGGCTATCGCAGCCACCCGTGCGCGGTAAGTTGTTTCAGATCAGACGCTTGGTGGAGGGGTAAACGCTCAAATCAGATTTCTAGAAATGGAAAAAGGCGGCTCCCCAAGGGAAAAACCGCCTCTCTTCCTTACAAATAGAACACTGCGAATCGGTTCAGAACGTGGCTTTCTGAGCGGCCTTTTGTCCGGCCTTCTGTCCGGCCTTCTGTCCAGCTTTCTGTCCAGCTACCTGACCGGCTTTCTGACCGGCCTTCTGGCCGGCTTTCTGTCCAGCTACCTGACCGGCCTTCTGTCCAGCCTTCTGTCCCGCTTTCTGGCCAGCGACCTGCCCGGCCTTCGTCACGACAGCCTGTCCGGCCTTCTGTCCGGCTTTCTGGCCAGCTTTCTGAATCGCAACTTGGCCAGCCTTCTGCCCAGCCTTCTGCCCAGCCTTCTGCCCGGCCTTCTGCCCAGCAACCTGGCCGGCTTTCTGCCCGGCCTTCGTCACGACAGCCTGTCCAGCCTTCTGGCCGGCTTTCTGCCCGGCCTTCTGGCCCGCGATCTGTCCGGCTTTCTGTCCGGCCTTCTGGCCAGCTACCTGCCCAGCCTTCTGCCCGGCCTTCTGAATAGCAACCTGGCCTGCCTTCTGGCCTGCCTTTTGACCCGCAACCTGGCCCGCCTTCTGGCCTGCCTTGGCTACGACAGCCTGACCGGCCTTCTGTGCTGCTTTTTGTCCAGCTTTCTGGACTGCGACTTGTCCGGCTTTCTGACCTGCCTTCTGGCCAGCCTTCTGGCCAGCTTTTCCGGTCACCGGGAAAAACGGAGTTTGCCCGGGCAACTGTCCTTGTCCTTGCCCTTGGCCCTGACCCTGATCAATGTCATTTGCGTACACGGAAGCGCTGCCAAGCACCAAAGCAATCGCTCCAGCCATAAGTGATATGGATGCGAAGAGTTTCATCTCGTATCCTCCCTGAAGAAGAGTTGGTTCGACAAGAACTGGATCGTGCAACTGAAATGCCAAGCGACAACGCAGCAGAAATCACTCAAATGGCACGCGTAAAAGCGTGTTTTTTTGAAAACAGGAATCGATCATCTACATGCATTTCGGACATTCTCGGTGACCTGCGGTGCTCTCATCAAAATCTGTTTTGGGGAACTCTGAAAGTCGACCGCTCTAATGATCGTTCCTGGCATTATAAAATGCCCGATCATCAATGACTCCCGGTACTCCCGGCACGCCGGATGGAGCTGCCTCACCGGCTTCGCCGGGGCTCTTCTGGATTTTGTGCGCGTTCATCGAAAAATACACCGTCACGCGATCACCCAATTTGATCGTGTCAGAACGCAGCTTAGCGCCGCGTTTGAACGTAATCACTTCTCCACCGCTACGAAGCTCGACGTTATCGCGAGTCAGTCCCACGACAATTCCGGAAAGCACGCGCGCGTTGGATTCCGTATCCCGTCCCCATGCCGCGCTCAAACCCGATCCGTTATTTGAAACCATCACGAGGTTCATCGCGACAAGAACCAGAACTTTGTGGCGAGATAATGCGGGCAGAGCGATCATTTTGCCTCCGTGCTCATTGCTGCGGCCGTCCGCTGGCGCGCTTTCATCCGCCCGCTATCCCAGCAAACCTGGAGCCAACCCCAGCCGGCTTAAAGGCATGTGGGTTGCAGCCGTTGCACGCAGCGTGAAACGGTTCTATATCCTTTGGCTTTATGCAGTAACCTTGATGGCATTTGCCGTGGCTTCGATCCACAGCACCCTTGAAGAGGACCGCCTTTATGCGGAAGCCGAATCCAGAGCCGCTGCCCTGGCAATCAGTATCGAAGACTCCGTCGTTTCAGACTTTAATGCAAAACACCTGAGCCGAATTGCAAAACTTGTTCAGCGCCTTCGCATGCAACAGAGAGTCCTCGGGCTGACACTCTGTCCTGAGGTGTCTCAGACACCACAAGAACGAAGAATCCTGCGCAGCGCGCGTCCTCCCGTCGGCTTTCCTCGCGGGGCGGGTTGGGAATCGCTTTGTCGCAGTCCAATGGCTCGCAAATCAGGCGCAAAGAACGTCGATGTCCACTGGACTGCAAACGATATGAAACGGCAGTTCCTTTACTACGCTCATCCGGTAAATGTAACTTCGGACAGCTCGAACGTAAGCCACGCGACAACATTGATCGTTGTTTACGACATCTCTTACCTCCGAGGGCGCTGGTTTCAATCCTTCGTCCGGATGCTTCTCCTGTCCTGGATCAGTGGCGCGGCCGTACTGCTCCTCGCCACCGCACAGCTCCGGACGGCCCTTAAGTCCCAGCTCCGGCAGATCCACCAAACCGTCCGCTCGCTCGTGGCAGGCCGTCCGCCGCTGCCAGTTCTCCCCTCAGAACTTCCACCGGACCTCCAGCCCATCTCGAAAGACATGGACAAGCTCGTCGCGAAAGTGCTTTCACTCGCGGATTTTCGAACGGTTCATCTGAGCCAGGAAAAGGATTCGACCTGGCTGACTTCGCTGCGGAAAAGCATGAAGAACCGCAAGCTCATCGTGATCGCCAATCGTGAGCCGTACATTCACCAACATGCGGGAGCACAAGTCCAAGTCATTCGCCCGGCCAGCGGTCTCGTAACCGCGCTTGAACCGATTCTGAGGCAATGTGGTGGCCTTTGGATCGCACATGGAAGCGGTTCGGCCGATGTGGAAACGGCGGACGCCCAAGGAGAAATCGCGGTCCCGCCCTCGCATCCCACCTACACCCTTCGCCGTGTCTGGCTTACAAAGGAGGAAGAAGCGGGCTACTATTACGGTTTCGCAAACGAAGGACTCTGGCCGCTCTGCCATCTTGCACATACTCGGCCCATATTCAGGCTTTCGGATTGGAACCACTATAGGGCCGCAAACCAGAAGTTCAGTGATGCCGTGCCGGAAAGCGCGTTGGGCGAGGACTCACTCATTCTCGTTCAAGACTACCATTTCGCGCTCCTGCCACGGATGTTGAAAGAGCGAAAACGCAAAACCGCCGACGCGACAGCCGTGTCGCCCAAAATAGGCATCTTCTGGCACATCCCGTGGCCGAACCCGGAAGCGTTCGGTATCTGTCCTTGGAACCAGGAACTTCTTCGCGGAATGCTCGGAGCCGACGTGATCGGCTTTCACACGCAATACCACTGCAATAATTTCCTCGAGACCTGCAATCGGTACCTCGAGGCGCGCATTGACTGGGAAAACTTTTCGGTAACCATGGAAAACCACACCACGTTCGTACGCGCGTTCCCCATCGGAATCGACACGACCCCGGTACGCTCAATCACCGAACAGGAACGGGAACAACTCAAAGCGCATTATGGAATAAAAGCCGAATGGGTCGCCGTGGGCGTGGATCGCATGGACTACACGAAAGGCCTCCTTGAGCGCGTTGAAGCGGTCGAGCGTTTTCTCGAGAAAAACCCAAAATACGTGGGGAAGTTCACGTTCGTCCAGATGGGTTCTCCAAGCCGGAGCAACATCGCCGCGTACCGAACCATGGTGGACGAGCTTGTCGCCGCGGTCCAGCGGGTCAACAACCGATTTACCAGCCGTTTCTCGCGTACCGGCTATCGTCCGGTGATCCTGCTTCCACAGCACCACGACTGGACTGAAATCCGCTATTTTTACCAGCTCGGCGATATCTGTCTGGTCACGTCTCTTCATGACGGAATGAATCTGGTCGCGAAAGAATACGTCTGGTGCCAACGGCCCGACCGGGGTTCGCTCATTCTGAGTAAGTTCACCGGCGCGAGCCGGGAACTGACGGAAGCTTTCATTGTAAATCCTTACTCGATCGAAGAAATGGCGGACGCCATTGCCGCATCCCTTATGCTCCCCGCTGAAGAACGTGAAAGAAGGATGACGGCACTTCGAGAAAAGGTTCAGGCCCGGAATGCATATCACTGGGCTTCCGACCTGATCAGCGCGCTCATCAGGAAAGACGATAAAGTCCCGACAAAACCCGTAGACGCCCGCGTCGACTCCGAGCATCACGCAAACCCGCCGACCCTACCCTCACGGAACTCACCCGGCGAGCCGCTCGCGCCGATCGAGAACACTCCGGCTTAAGCCGAAATTCTTTAATCAGCTCGGACCGCTGACCCGCCGAACGATCAGATAGTCCCGTTCGAGAAGGCTCAAATCGCGGCGGTCCCAGGCGACACGCCAAAGCGGCACGTTATTCTCAGCCCCGTGAGTCTTCCACCGTTTCCAGGGCCTGATCACGAAAACATTGCCCTTCGCGGGCGAAAACTCCCGCTTTATGAAAGCCCTAAAATGCTCGATGCCCTCGCCCGCCGGGACAAGAACCGTTTTCCCGGACATCATGGCTTGGCGGAGCCGATCTGGCGCATGGACGCCGGGAATCGGCGTACCGACTGAACAACTCAGAAGGCCCCATTCCGAAAACATATTCGCGTGCAGATTGTAATACACGAGATCCGGTCCAACGCCGCGCGCCTTAGCTTCGGCGATGACCCTGCGAAGATCGACCATTTCACGTTCACCAAGAACGGCGCAAAAAGCCCCTATCGCCCAAAAAATGCCCACCGTGCTCGGAGCGAGCCACTGGAGCCTCAAGGTTTTCCCAAACACTCCGAACCAAAGAATCCCGACAACGCTCAACAAAGACGTTATCCAGACAAACGGAACAAGCCATCCCGGCCACCACGCCGGGAGCGGAGAAAAACGTCCGGCAAGGATCGTCAGCAATATCGGAAAACTCGCCGCAAGAACGGCCGTGAGCAGAAATCCAAGCCTGTAAAGATGATCCCAGACTGCTGTGCGAAAATGAAATGCGGTGACGATCAAGAGAAGAATGCCGGAAATAACCGGCAGATTGTAGTTCTCGAAACGGTACGGATGCCAGAGGAAGAACAGCACACTCGGGATGAACCCGCTGAATCCGAGCGCCAGCATTCGGCGCGCTCGAAGGTCTTCAACGAGGCGCGGAAGCCGGGCCACCAATTGAAAATAAGAAACCAGCGCCAAGAAAAGCCAGGGGAGCAGGTAAAAGCCGAAGGCGGAATTGATAGTGACCCAGCGACTCTGGTTCGTCGCGATTTTTCCAAGGATTTCCTTGGAAATGTAGGTCGATACGAAATTCGAATAATCGAACACAAGCACGGGTGCAAAACCGGCAACACAAACCGCGATCCCGCAAAGAGCGGCCGCCCAGGCTTTCCAATTTTTGATCTTTTCGAAAAGCTGTCCGGTCGATAGCCAGAACAACAGCGCCGTGACACCGAGAAAAACCGAGTGGAGAGGCGCCTTGATCCAGCCGATGACTCCGGCCAGAATCCAAAAGCCGAATCCCGCTTGTTCCGGTTTGAGCCTATCCAGAAGATACAGCCCGACAGCAAAGAAGGACGCAAGTTCGACCTCCATTTGCGAGGCGAACATGTGAGCATAGATCCCGACAGAAAGGGCGAAGAAAGAAGCAGCGAAAAGCGGCAAGCCCGTTTCCGAACGCGCCGACGAAGCCTGATCTCCCGGCGGGAGACGCCGTTCCACGAGCTTTCCGACTGCAAGCGCACCCGCGAATACCAGGAGCAAATTCATGTAGAGAACTGCCCAAGAGCTCAATCCGAAAATCAGAAAACCAAGCCTGAGCAGAAGAAAATGGAGCGGCCCCTTGTAATAATCCGGAACGTCCATCAACGTCTGAACGAACCAGCGCCCGTCCCGGGCCATTTCAAGCGCTTGCGAAATATAGACTTTCTCGTCCCCGGCTGTACGTATAAACCTCGTCCCGAGGAACGGACCGTAGGCGGCCGCAATGATGACAAAAAGCGCCAGCGGCCAGCCCCAGATCCGATTGAGGCTGTTCTTCATCTACTTACTACTTCTTGCGCATCTTCTTCTTGCGGAAAGCCGATTTCTTATCAGTTGAACGCTTTGATTTCGCCTCGAAGAATTTTTTGGCGAACTCTTTGTCAGTCTTCAATTTGAGCGCCCGCTTCTTGCGGCCTTCCGTCCGCAGGCGGCGGCGTGACAGGTTGGCCTTCGTTTCGGTCGTGGGTTGAGCGGTACTTGTGGCGGTCATAAAGTCTCCTTAAAATTCAGAAGGCAATCTTGTATCATAAGAGCCCGAGTACATGAAATATTTCTTCTTCGAATGATGAATATGGTGATCGAGAGTTTTCCAAACCCCTGCACTGCCACAAAAGAAGGCATTTTGGCCTTGGGAGGAGACCTCGACCCGGAAACCTTGCTTCTCGCATATCGGAACGGAATATTTCCCTGGCCCATCGAGGGCCTCCCCCTAGCCTGGTTCTGTCCTCCCCGGCGGGCAATCCTGGAATTCAGCGGTCTCCATGTTCCAAGAAGCCTGGCACGGGCCAGAGCACGGTCTCCGTTTTCGTTTACAATGGATACAGCTTTCGACGAAGTCATCCGAGCCTGTGCCGATACCCCCCGTCCGGGACAGCCCGGTACCTGGATTACCCAGGAAATGCTCTTGGCGTATTCACAGCTTCACGAACTCGGGTTTGCGCACAGCGTGGAAGCCTGGGATGGTACCGAGTTGGTCGGCGGCATTTACGGCGTCAGCGTCGACGGGATCTTTGCCGGCGAAAGCATGTTTTTTCGCAAAAGTCCGGCTTCAAAACTCGCCTTGCTTCACCTGATCGACTTTCTCCAGGCAAACGGACTCAGCTGGATGGACATTCAAGTAATGACGCCGCACATGAGAACCCTCGGGGCGAAACTTATTTCACGTGATCAATTTCTGAAGAGACTGAAACAGACTCGATCGCTTGGGTTGAATCTTTTCCCGACGGCTGCCGCTCCGCACGCGCCGTGAACTGAAAAGAAATTTTTCCACGCATTTGGCCGGGTTCAGGCGACAGATTGTTCGCCGACGCTACCGACTCCGGCGCTTCCAGAACGACCGAAACCCTGCCGCCCTCCTGAAGTACCCCGAACAGAATTTCTTCGGCGAGCGGTTTCTTTATATGATCCTGAATGAGGCGGGCCATCGGCCGTGCTCCCATGTGACGATCATATCCGTTTTGCGCGAGCCATTGGCGCACATCAGGGGTCACGTCCATTTCCACGCCTTTGGCCAGGAGTTGTGACTCTAACTCAAGAAGTTGCTTGCCGACAACCTGCCCGACCGCAATCGGGTCGAGGGTGTTGAAGTAAACGGTCCCGTCCAGGCGGTTCCGGAACTCCGGACTAAATGCTTGCTCTACGGCCTTTTTGGCGCCGACGCCGGTGCCCTGACCTGCTTGCGTTTTGCCGGAATGGCCCAGCAGTTCGGCCGATCCCAGCCCCAGGGATCGCCGTTCCATATCCCGCGATCCGACGTTCGAAGTCATGATGATGATGGCGTTCCTGAAGTCGGCTTTACGACCATTGTTATCCGTCAAAGTGCCATGGTCCATGACCTGGAGAAGGATATTCCAGATATCGGAATGCGCCTTCTCGATCTCGTCCAGAAGCACGACGGAATGAGGATTTTTCAAGACGGCATCCGTGAGAAGCCCGGCTTGGTCGAAACCGACATAACCCGGAGGAGCACCGATGAGTCTGGAGATCGTGTGTTTCTCGCTGTACTCACTCATATCAAACCGCAAGAAGGGCACGCCGAGGCAGTGCGCCAGCTGCTTTGTGAGTTCGGTTTTCCCAACGCCTGTCGGTCCGCAGAACAAGAACGACCCTACCGGCTTGTCTCCCGTTCTCAAACCTGATCGCGCGAGGCGAATCGCTGTCACGAGGGCGTCAATCGCATGGTCCTGTCCGTAAATGCTGTATTTCAGGTCACGATCGAGGTTCTTCAGTCGTGACTTCTGGCTGATGCTGACTGATTTGGCGGGAATGCGCGCGATCTGCGCGACGATTTCTTCGATCGCCGCCGCATCGAGAACACGGGTTGAAACGACGGTCTTCTCGATCGCTGCCCGGGCCAGCCGATGTTTCGCGCCCGCCTCGTCGATGATGTCGATCGCTTTGTCGGGCAAAAAGCGCTCAGTGATGTGCTTGGCCGAAAGCTCAACGGCCGCCTGAATCGCCTCGGGGCTGTATTCCACATCATGATGGTCCTCGAACCGGGACTTAAGCCCGTTCAGAATCTGGATGGTCTCGGCAATCGATGGTTCGGGAACATCGATTTTTTGAAAACGCCGCGCGAGCGCGTGATCCTTCTCGAATACGTTTCGGTACTCCGTATACGTGGTCGAACCGATACAGCGTAAATCGCCTTGCGCGAGAAATGGTTTGAGCAGGTTTGCCGCATCCATTGAACCGCCGCTCACCGCCCCTGCCCCAATTACGGTATGAATCTCGTCAATCAACAGGATCGGTTCCTGGTTCTTCAGCTTGAGTTGCTCGAGCGATACCAGAACTTTTTTAAGTCTCTGTTCGAAGTCCCCCCTGAATTTGGCTCCGGCGAGGAGTGCCCCCATGTCCAAAGCAAACACGACGGACGACTGGAGAATCTCAGGGACTTCCTGCTCGACGATTCTTGCCGCGAGCCCTTCCGCGAGCGCTGTTTTTCCGACACCGGCCTCACCGACGAGAAGCGGATTACTTTTACGCCTGCGACAGAGGGTCTGAACCATCCGCTCCAGCTCGTTCTTTCGGCCGATCAGAGGATCGATTTTACCGGCGCGGGCACGCTCGTTCAGGTTTAGCGTATAGAGCGAAAGGGGATCTTCAGTGGCACCGCCGCGCTGTCGGTTCCGCCCAGGCTGCCCGGAATCCTGCTGATTGCGGCTTCCGGCGGCGCCGATCCGCGCAAAATCACGGGGCGCACTCTCCTGAAGATATCTGTTCTGATCGATTCCCCCGTGCTCCTCTGAATCGCCCTGAAGCTCTTCGCCCGCAATCTCGTCGATGTCTTTTCGAAGACCGTGGCTGATAAAGTTGATGACATCGAGCCGTTCCACTTTTTGCTCCGAGAGGAGCCTGAGTGAATGAGAGTCGCGGGCCTGAAAAATGGCGACAAGGAGGTCAGCGGGTTGGATTTCGTCCTTTCCAGCCGACTGAACCTGAAATAAAGCCCGCTGAATAAGTCTCTGAATCGCAAGCGTCGCGACCGGGTGCTCGGGAGTGCCGTCATCATCTTCAGCTTCAGGTTCAGCTTCCCCATCCGACTGATCCGGGTCGCGCCGGTTCTCGGTTCTTGAAGACTCACGCGCCTTCACGTCGGTTTTTTCGGGCTTCACTTCCGGAACCTCCGTGCTGAGATACTGGTCGAGTTCTTCCCGGAGTTCATCAATGTCCGCACCGCAAGCATCCAGGATCTCGATGATCTCAGGCTCCTTCAAGAGGCTCCAGAAAACGTGCTCGAGCGTGAAATACTCATGATCTTTCTCGACCGCGTAACGGACGGCGCGATTCAGGACAGCTTCTGCTTTTCGCCCAATCATGAGCTTGGTTCTATCGCACACCGAAGCGGAAATCCATGGGCCTTGGCATATTCATGAACCTGCATCACCTTCGTTTCAGCGATATCGTAGGTATAGATGCCCGCCAGTCCCTTGCCTTGCTGATGGACACGGAGCATGATCCTGACCGCTTCATCGTGCGGCTTTTTGAAATAGCGCTGCAGGACATCAACGACGAACTCCATCGTGCTGTAATCATCGTTCAACAACAGAACGGCGAATTTCGGCGGTTCCTGGAGCTTTGGCCGTCCCTCCTGAACCGCGACATCGCCTTCCGCGTGTTCGGTTCCAGGTGTTCCTGGCTTTTTTTCGCCTTGTGCGACAGGCGGCCCGGCTCTTTCGCCGTGCGAGACGGTTATGCGATCTTTAAGCCTCATCACTTTCAAAATATAGTTTGCTTTTCCGGACTCGGCAACTTGCCAGGCGGCTCGCTTGAAGGCATTCTGAAGATGGGAGCTTCGCATGGCGCACAATGAGCCGAAAAGACCGGATTCACTTCAGCGACAACTCGAATTAGCTCGTTTCGACCGGGCGCTCGAAGTTTCGGAAAGCCTGGCAACGCGCCGGGCGCTCCTCACGACGACCGAACTCGCGCGACTCAATCACATTCTGACCGGAAAAACAAACGATCCGTGGCGTCAAGGGCCGGTCACGATTACGCTGCCTTCCGGCGTCAAGGAAACTCTCGCGCTCCTCGCTGATCCGGTCGTTACAGCACGTGACAAATTGCACCGCGCAACCGAAACAGCTGAATCCGGAGCCGTCATCGAAGCGGCGGTCGAGATTTACGTGGCACTGGTGCTTGCGCATGTGTTCCAAGACGCGAACCGCCGGACAGCGGTACTCGCGAGCCACTATTTCATGCATCGTTATGGGATTCCCATCTCGGGATTCGCGCTCCACGAACTCGGACTGGGCGACTTGCGCGAGGAGGGCCAAATCGATATCCTCCGGGATACGATCCGACAAATGGCGAAATTCGCGCTGAAGCAAAGGTCGTAGGCTGACCTCGGCACACCAAGGAGGAATCTCTCAACGTGATCCTAAAAAACCTATTCGTCAAAAAACAGGAAACCGCAAAGCAGGAACGACCGTTCCATACGAGAGCGACACGCGTTCCGCTGAGCCAGCTCCATCGGATCAGCTTCCGGCAGACTGATCCGCCACTTGAGCCGTTCGCCCTGTCGAATATTTCGGCGTCGGGAGTGGGGTTTCTGCGCGGCTCAGTGCAGTGGCCGGAAGTCGGTTCCATCATTCAAGGCGAATTCACGATCAGCGAACAGAAATTCCCGATCGAGCTCAAGCTGGTTTACGTGACTCAGCAGGCAGCGGGTTGCCAGTTTCAGCCGCCGTTCGTCGAACTCGCGAAGGCAATCGCGAATTACCTCCAGGTCGAAATAGCCGCGCTCGAAATGACCTGCGTCCCGTCCCACACACTACAGGAGGAGCCCGACGGCACGCCTTGCTGGTTCTACGGGGAGAATAACTCCGAGCTCTATTACGTTCTCAACGGCGAGACCATTTTGCGCTTTCACGCCGTCTTTTTCGCGAATTACATCGAAGGTGGAAAAGGCGTTCCGCTGAAATTCGGCGTCGTCGTGAATGACCATCCAGAAGATAAACCGGCGCACAAAGGCGCCTCACTCATCCATTGGGAGTCACACTGGAATGAGGAACGGATGGACTCCGCGAAACGATTCCTCTGCCACATTCAGAAGCTGAAGAAAGAGCACCTGGACGCCCTGCTTGGCCTGCTTGGGCCCCATGGCCGGAACCCCGGGTAACCATCGGCGCTGAGCAGGCGTAGACCACTAATTCCAGGAAAACGTTGTTCCCGCCGGTATCGGCCCTTTCCCTGCACAGGGCGAAGCGGCAGGCATTGAGATACTCTTGGCGGTGAAATTGATGATCATGCCCGGATTTTCGAGAACCGTGGTTGAGTTTGGCGCAAAGCCGAAAATCGTGCCATTCCAACAGTTCTGCTCCTCGTGCAAAACAGCCGAGTTAAACACCGCATACGAACGGTTTTGTGTCGCGACATTTCCCCGCGCCGTGACATCCGAAGAACTGTTGATTGAAAGTCCGATATCACTATTCATCATCAGATTATTCAGAATTTGGACTTTCGGGGAATTTCGGACCTTAATGGCGGGACGGGTTTTGAGGGCGGTAGGACTCCCCACGATCACGTTGTTCTTAACCACGATGCTGCCGCTTGAACCATAGTTAGTCCAAATGCGAATCATTTCGGAATCAAGCGCATCGGCATTGGCAACGTCGATCAGCGTATTGCTCTCAATCGTAACATTCCCCTGAAATGAATAGTTCCCGAAATCCTGCACGATGATTCCGAGACCAGGAAGATTTTTAATCGTGTTGTTCCTTACCGTGATGGGATCCGTGCCATTCGCGGCTTTGGTCGCCCAGATCATGATTCCGGTCGTGGCACCTTTGAGTATCCTGCCATTTCCATCGATCGTGTTATTTTCAATCAGTTTGGCATGGCCTCCGGAATCGAGCGCAATCGGCGAAGAATCCATTGCGGTCCGGACATTGAGCATCGAAAACGAATTCCCGGAAATCACCCAATTGTCCGACTGAAAGATATGAACGGCGTAGCCCATATACGGTTCATTCGCGCCCCAGTTGTTGTAATCGAAAACCAACCGGTTGTGGCCTTTCCAATTCCAATCCTGAAAAACACTGTTCCGGACGCTCCCCGCGCTACTAGGCGGATTGGAACCGTTCGCATGGATGGCGTCTTCCACGATATCGTGAAAGAAAACATTCTCGATCAGCCACCCAGCTCCCTGCCAAATTGCGACGCCGAAATCAGCGTAAGCGATCTCGAAATCCCGAATCAACACATGAGCGCTAGCTGACCAACCGACTCCGTTTCGCTGCTCAATCTCTATCGCGTGAGACCCGGGATTGTGATCCAAATAGACGTAGGCTCTCGAATTGGCCGGATCGTTCCACCACTGCCAGTTGCTCACCAAATTGCCCTTCGCCGCAACGGTGATCGATCCAAACCCGTCGTGAAAAAGACCGCCAGGGTATTTCCCGAAGGAATCGAGCGACCATTTCACGCCTTGTGTATACCAAATATTGGGATTCTCCATAATCCAGTTGGAAGTACCGGTTTTGTCCACTGAACCCAGAATGACTGGCCTCCCATCGCTTTCAGGGCCATAGGCGGCGTAAACAATCGGATGCCCCTGAGTGCCTGAGCCGTTGGGCATCAAAGTTTCCCGCCACCTGCTGCCGCGTTTGAAAAGAACACACTCGTCCGGATTGAGCCGAACGCTATTCACTTTAGCTATGCTTTTCCACGGATTGAGCGCGCTCGATCCGGAATTACTGTCACTCCCATATTCGGAGTCCACGTAATACGAACGACTCATACAGCTGAATGTCGGCGTAAGCGTAGGCGTTGGCGTAGGCATAGGCGTTGGCGTAGGCGTTGGAACAACTCGGATCGAAATTTGTGCGCTTGACGCCCCGACGGAATTGGATGCAGTTATCGTATATGTAAGCGCACCTGCGATGATCGACGGTGCCCCAGAGAGCACACAGCCGCGCGAAAGCTGAATACCGGCGGGCAATGCCGGACTTGAGGTGCAACTGTTGATCGCCCCACCCGAATTCGCGGGAACAACCGAATCAAAATTACTGCCCACCACAAAAATATATGAACTCGGGTTGTACCCGATCAGCGGAGATTCTATCAGCCGTCGTTTCGCGGAAGCCTCTGTTGGGAGAGAGCCCTGGATGAGGAACACCAGCAGCAAAAGAAAAGCGCGGCAAAATACAGAACGAGACAACATAAACGTTCCCCCTACCCCGTCAGCGATTCCTATATTCATTATAGGATATCACCCCATCCCCATTCTGTATAGGTGCGCACGCGAGACCACAAAGCCAAACACATCCATTATTTCAAGCTGTTACCGAACGGCAAGAGGCTCAAACAAAGCTCGCTATTTATTCTTGTAATCATGTTCTTTGACAGAATGGCTCCCATCCGGAACCCCCTGAATGTATGAGAGCTCACGGGAACTGGAATAGGTTCGAGTGGTTTGCCATGGACGGCTCTATAGGCGCATGGATGCGCCAAGCCACTCCGAATCTATTCCAGTACCCGCATCAGCTCTCATATATTGAGCTAATCCGCACTTATTTGTGGGAGATTCAGACGCCCTCAGGGCAGCTCAGTGCGGTTCACGATCTCGGCCAGAGCCGCGCCAACGCGGTCCTGCGCGGCACGCGCGACGTCCTTGTTCTCCGCAGTAGTCTTGGTTAACACAACAAACGGGACGAAATCGACGATTGCCCCTCCGGCTCCGGTTTTCGGAACAAAACCCGAAAGATTGTAGACGCCTCGAAGAGATCCCGTCTTCGCGCGAAGAACTCCCTGCGCGGGCGTCCCCTGCATGCGATTCTTAAGCGTTCCGTCGATTCCGGCGATCGGAAGCGAGTCCCAAAGAGCGGGAAACTCCGGTCTTCGTTTCGAGTCCTCCAACAGCGTCATCACGACTTGCGTCGTGACCTGATTCGATCGTGAAACTCCGGACCCGTCCCACAACGTCACCTGTTCCGAGAAAAACCCCGGCCGAGCGGGAATCCCGAGACTCGCGGCCTGAACCGCGCCAATTCCCTTGACCCACTCCCGGAGAACACCCTGCCCCGCGGCGACCAGGTCATCTTTGGGATCGCCCTCCCGCTGTCCCATGACTTTGAAGAGAGCATCGCCGATGACGTTCAGGCTGAGCTTCATGAACGGTTTTAACAGCTCGGCCGTGCTCGGGGAATAGAACTCCAGAACGTGCCATTCAGAATCACTGCTGACGGGCGCCGCCGAAAACCGGATCCCCTTCTCCTTCAGGGCGCTCAAAAGAAGATTTCGAACCCAGGCCTTGGTATCGTGTACCGGCAGCACGAATTGTCGCGGGCTGCTGCCTTTTGCCCACGTCCCACTCACGACAAAGCTCTTGGCCACGGACGTACGCTGGTTTGCCGCGCTCACATGAAGCGAAGTCCAGCCCCCCTCACGGATCTTGAGTTCAACCGGGATCGGCACACCCTCTTCAGCCCAGAAAGCGCGATTCGACGCGGTCACGACCAATGTCGCGCAGTTGATATTCATGTTGAAAGCCTGGGCGAGCGCGCCGTAGCAGGCAGTAATATCCTCCGGACTCCAGCCCTCCGGATACCGAAGCTGATCCCAGCGAGGATCCCCAGCAATGACAGAGATCTCTCCCCGAATTTCAAAAACGCCTTCATCGACCAGCGCAGCCGCGATCTGGTCAACGCGCGTCCGGAGATCCTCACCATGTTCGATCATGCCCCAGGACGGGTCTCCGTTTCCGATCAAGGTGAGTTCAGTGATCTCCTTGGTCCGGCCGCGCTCTACTCTCTTCCACTGTACCCGAGTCGGAATACGATAATCCGGCCCAAGAATCTGAAGAGCAGCCTGCGAGGTGAAAAGTTTGGCGTTCGATGCCGGCGCGAAGACGGTCGTGGGATTTCGAACGTACGGCGAAGGCCCGGAAATCCGAACTCCGAATAGAATGGCCCCGCCCTGCTCACCTCCCGGACTGCCGGGTCCATTAATGATTTGGTCCCAATTCGGCCCGCCCCGCGCCGTGAATGGATTCAAAACTTCCGGAACCGTGATCTCCACGTCTTCAGCGGACTCAAGAAAACTGACATCAGCCAAGCTCGTCGGCCCGGGAAAAAACGCGAACAGCAACAGAGCAAGAGAGGAGGTTGCCTTCATCACCCGCCCACTATCTCCGAAGGCGCTACGTTAGTCCAGAGGCGCCGCGGGACGCGGGCTCCCGGTTTTGCCAGTTTTTAACGATCGATTGCGGTACTTCAAAAACAATAAATCCCGCTCTTTCTGCGGTACGGGATAGATCACGATTCCCGTAATTCTGCGTGCCTTTTCGAGGGCTTGCGCTTCATGCTTCCAGAAGCGCTTCAGGGCATCGATACCGTCCTGGATTTCAGCGGCGATACTCCGGGCACCTGCGTTCTCGAGAAGGGCCAGGATCAGCTCTTCCATCGCTCGATTGGATTGTCCCCGAAAGAACTGATCCCAGAGTTCCACCCACCCTGAAGGGATCTGACGAAACCCAACAACGTAGGAATACCGCTTGCCCGGATCGGTCCCGAGCTGCCCTTTCGGAATCGCGTGACCGACATAACGCAACAATCGCACCAGGGCAAAAAACGCGTCTCTCGTGATCTCGCGTGATCGATACGCGCCGTGAAAGCGAAACTCCGGATACTGTTCCGGCAACGTGGAAAGACAGAAAAGAAGTCTCCCGGTTCCGGCTTCAGCGATTCCGATCATGGGATAAAGAAAAGAAAACGCGCCCGCGACATTCCAGCGAGGCTTGAGTTCCTGGATCAGCCGTGTCTCAAGCAAAACCGCGTCAAGATCCGTCGCACAGGTCTCGAAGACGATCCGGCTGGCGCTTTTCAGAATCGCAAGCATTTTGCGATCACGCTTGCAGCGCTTCGCGTTCCTATACTGCCCGAGCCTGCGGCGCAAATTTTTGGCTTTACCGACGTAGACGACTTTCTCATCCTGATTCAGCATCCGGTAAACACCGGGCACGGTGGGCAGGCTTTCGAAAAAACCCGCTCCGAACTTACGGTCGAAGGAGTTCACTACTCGCCCCTCTTCCTCGCTTCCTTTTGCGCCTTAATGGCGGCCTTCACGCGATCCATGTCAACGGCTTCGGCGAAAACGCCGTACATAGTCCCGATACTCGCATCGCGGTACCTACCATATTCCATCAAGTGCCAGACCACGTGTCGCCTCGTTCCCGAGGACATCATCACTTTCCCGATCGGGCGCGTGATCGTCGTGCTGTTCACGAAGTTCAAGGCAAAATCAATCAGGCGCCGGTCCGTCGACGAGGTCACGACAATTCCGGACTGGATCAACCGCTGAACAAAATCCTTCGCCCGGGAATAGCCACAATCGAGCTCATCATCGCCCTTGATGAGCTTCCAGGTGAGAAGGAGGTCCCCATCCATGTCACAACTGTCGAGCAAGCCCTCCATTGCGCTGAGAACGATCGTCATCACGTCGAGATCGCTGACATTGATCATCCCGGGGTTTCGTTGAGAATCGGGGAGCACGCCGTCAAGCGCGATGCCACAGGAGCGTTCGAAGCCGAACTTTCGACAACTCTCGAAAGTCCGCGGAAAGTGGCGGGCAACCAACCGCGGAAGAACCGCGACGAAATCGTCCCGGCTGATGAGATACTGCTCGACCCCTTTTTTATCAAAAATCGAGATCTGTTTGCCGGTCAGAAATTCAAGATACGCATTCCTGTAATCGCTCAAGGAATCCATCAGCGTGATCACCGCCGTGACCGCCATCTGATCGAGAAAAAGCGAACTCGTCGGCATGATATTCGTGATATTGGCCAGGAGACCTTTCACGGCTGATTCGAAATCCTTCCGATCCTCCTTGGTTCGAAGGACCAGGACGTCGTTGGTCATCGTGATCAGCTTGGCCAGGCCTTTCAGGTTAAAGCTGCGCTGCATCTCCCGAATCGTCGTTTCTTCCTCGAACGGGAGCCCGTTCATCTTGCGCAAAATATTCACGACGAAGCTATGAATCACCTCGTAGGCCTGGAGCCCGCTTCGGATCAAATCCATCATGTCGTCTGAGCCGCTGTTCAAGTCAGCGGAAATAACGTTCGGCCGCTGCAGAGGAACCGGAACCGGAGGCCCCACGCCATCCGGCGTGTCGTCAGGCCGGGTCGCCCCGAGGTCTTCGACCGAATATTCAGCAGCTTCCCTTTCTGCCTCTTCGCTATGTGTTTTACCGAAGGCGTCGATGATTCGTCCCGACAGAGTATGAAAGAACATCAATCGGGCGAAGCGTCCGCCGTCGAACGGCGTCACTCGTGTTCCGAAGTTCGGGTTTTTGACCTTCATCGCGAGTTTTATTGCTCGTGATCTGCCGAACAAATCAGGCGTCACGTCAAGCCGGCACGTGCCCCAGGACTGAGCTTCCGGGTTCAGACAGTTCTTGTGATGGACCGCCTCAACGAAAACCGGCAGGCCATCCAGGAGATACGTGTGGTACTGTCGCATGATCCTGAAAATCCCAGAGAACGATGAGGGGTGAATGAACTTGCCGTTTGAATCCTTGTTGAACCGGGTCACCAGGTCCATTTTTTCAATCAGGTCGTTGGGCGGATTCACGCCCATTCTCCTGCTCAGCTGAATCAACCCGGCGATCGAAACCGGGGCGAGTGCCGGGTTCCGGAACCAGGTCTCGAACCGCTCTCCAAGAAGCCGCATCGATTCCTTGATCTTTTCGACGCTTTCGAAGGAGACATTCTCAACCGGGTTCATCGTGAATTCGAACCAGGGAGCGCCCGCCTCGAAGTGATCGGTCAGGGCTACCAGGCAAGCGCCGATTTCACGGGTATTCCAAGTGTCGCGCGCGGAAAAATTAGGGCAGATCGCGTTCAGGAAATTGATTCCGACCTGAGCCGCCGGCACGAGCGCACTCCTGAAATCCCGGTCCTTGATTTCGAAAACGGCGAGGATCACCTCGCCGAGTTCATCCGAATCCATGCTCCAGTTCATCTCCCGCAAGAGTTCGGAAGCGACTTTCGCCGCCGTTTTCAGATCGGAATACGTGATCGGATTCGTGGTGGCCGTGTATTTGAGGTAGAGCGCCCGGACACTCTCGCGGTGCTTTCGGACGAGGGAAACCCAGCTGTCGACCCTCTCCTTGCTGAGCGAGGATTTGATCCCGAGCAATTCCTTGACGCCAAATACATTGTGCAGGCTTCGATCGACGTTCGGCCCGATCTTCAGGAGACCTTTCCGGACCAGGATCGAAATTTCCTGGTCATTTAAAACGTTCTTCTGCTTACCGACGACTTGCGTCCAGAGGTCGTTCAGCTGGGTCGCAAGACACTCAAAAGCGGCGCTTGATTCCTCTGCCGTACCCTTCACTATTTGAATGGCCGGGGGGCATTCCGCGCCGCTCGCCATTTCGATTACGCCGGGTTTTACGGATTCCTCACCCCACCACTTCTTAAGTCCGCAGCCGCTGGCCAGAAGCGAGGAAGAAACGAGAAAGGCTGTCGCAATCATCGGCATGCGCTGCTGCTTTACCATTGGTAACGTACTCCCGTCGTAATCGAGTCCAAAGAACGCCATTGCCCGTAGTAACTCTGATCCCGGCCTGCGATCAGATTGGCTGAGGCATAAAGAACGAATTGCGGATCAGGTTGGTACTGGAGCAGCGGGCGCACCCAGTCCCCCTCCCGTCCTTGCGTGAAATGATGTTCGATTCGAAGTGAAGGCCGGAGTCTCGCGCGGAATAGTTTCGTGCTCAGCTCCGTCCAGAAGAGATCTCGGCCGTAAACGGGAGACTCGACGACCGGACCGCTCGGGGCCGGCTTCGCGACAGTTTCGACCGACTGCAAAGCACCGGCCCTCAGAAAGGACCAGGGTTGAACTTCGGCTGAAAGCGAAAGGCGCCCCGAGTTCTTTTCGTAAGCGGCCTCGAGAATCGCGGGATCTTTACCGGGAGCGGTCCACCGGCTCGCGATGAACACTTCACGCGGAAATTTGGGCACGACGGTCGCCAGCGCGTTCAACTCGTCACTCGCGTCGTCCGGTTTTGCGTACCCGGCCGCGTCGGGCTGCGCCGAAGGAATCGGTGCCGACCAAGTCATCAGCTGAAAAGAACCGATCGTGCTATTCAGGCCGAGACTGAGAAAAGTCTGCACCTGAAAAACGATCTTCTGGATATCTCCGGTATCCAGGCGATACCGCATCGGCAGCAGAGTCCCATTCGTGTTCAGGTATGCGGGAGGAAGCCGCGCGAATCTCGAACCGTTGGCCTTCTCTTGCTCCGAAAGGTCGAGCCTGGGCCCGAATGAGGGCAGGAAAAGGGGGGAAATCGCGACCGTAAACCTCACTTTTTGAAGATCGCCGCTCCAGCCCGCCCCGAACCATCCGACCACACGTGGTTCAAGAGCATTGGACTGATTCTGAACCCAGTTGTTCCCGATCGCTCCTGTCGAATGAACAGGAATTTTCATCCCGTCTTCGTCGAGAGGATGAACGCGTCCCAGCCAAAAATGTCCCCTCGAACGGGTCGGTAACCGCCAGGCCATCAGGGGGATATCAAAGCTTTTGTCGCCTTCTTTCCCGCTCTCAATGAAGGAATCGAAATGCAATTGGCCGTAAGGAAGATCGGAATTCTTGAGCAGGTCCTCGGATTTCCAAGACAGGAAAAAGTCGAGCCGGGAACTCACGGTCGGCTCAAGGGCATATTGCTGAGCGCCAATGGATATCCCCTCGTCCGGAATGGCGGCAAAGGCGATCGGGCAAAGCAGCATCACGGCCGCTAAAAGTGCCGGAACACGAACGCACCGCGACCATTCTCTTTGAGTTGCGATTCTGCTTCCACGACTGCAACTGTAACCACTCATCGCGAACCTTCCGGCGATGGTTATAGATTTGTGGACCAGAAAAGTCAAGTACTAGCGAATGCTAATTTCTTTTTCGCAATTTGGTGAATTCTTAATCGCCAAGTCTAGGTACGATTGTGAAATCCTAATGTAACAGCCCGTTTTTCTTGAGCTATCTCTACTTGCCTTAATTGGTCCGAGAATCTACAATAGAATCATCACCTCTCCGCAACCCGGTAGTGCATAACATCCAAATCAATCCATCTTACGTGAAGGGCGTAGGTCGCACCGTGTTTTTTTTGGAAACAAGCGCAACCCGATTGAGACAAGTACGTATGTACCCTTGGGGGTTTATATGAAAAACTATTCCGTTTTGCTTCTGATCTGCGCCTCTGCACTGGTTTCGCTCGCGTCTCCTTCTTACGCGGACGTTATCTTCGAAGAAACTTTCGACCAACAGGCCGACTGGAACGTCACTGGCGCCCTCAATAAAGATTGCGGCACAAACTGCACGGATGCGCCCCCAAATTGGAATAACTATTACTCGATTCCGGCCGT
>MEQK01000064.1 GCA_001770175.1 Bdellovibrionales bacterium RIFOXYD1_FULL_55_31
AAATCCGGCAGTTCATGCACGCGAACCCATTCGATCGTTTTCTTTTCGTTGTAGAGTTGCTTGAGCTTCTGGATATAAGGGCTATCCGCCTTCACCACCTGATGGCAGTTCATGCAAACGTTCATGGGGGGAATTCCGGCATGCCGGGACTTGTCGGCTCCCGTATGACAGTAGAGACACGGGATGCGATCATTTCCCGCCATTAGCCGATGACTGAACGGAATGGGCTGTTCAGGCGCATAGCCCTGGTTCGAAGCCGACGGAACCACGAATTTGCGATCACCGAACGCAGCAAAACCTGCGGTTCCGGTAATCACGAGCGCTATGAGAAGTTTCGCATGGAATTTCAAACTCACCCCGTTTTCGGGATGCGCTCCGTGCATATATGACACCAATGGAATGCTGCAGCTCGTTAAGCCGTTTGTTTGATTCTGCGAACCTCTTCTTAATTGAAAAATAAGAAATCACGATAGCGCTCCGCATAAAATGATTCCCTCATTGTAGGCTAAAAATCTCATGCTAAGGTGTTTTCAAATCCGGGGGGATTGCATGCATTGCAAGATAAGCACAACGTGGTCACGTCTCAGACTAGCGGTACTTTCGAGCACACTACTATTAGTAGTGTCCTCAGCATTCGCCTTCCCCATTAGGATGGGCCTTTCTCCAGATAACAATCTGAACCTGCTGCTCTCAGTTTTGAACTCGGCACGCCAGGAACTCATCATCAATATCTACCAATTCGAGAGCCCTGAAATCGCAGCCGCCGTTATCGACCGAATCAATGCAGGCGTGAACGTCGAACTCCTCGTTGAGGCCGAACCTTTTGGGCAGATGTCCGCTCAAGGCAAAGAAACCCTGACGATCATCTCCCGTGCCATGCGCGCGAAAGGGAACCCCCGAAATCACCTTTTCGTGATGAAAAAGCCCGCCTCTGAAAATGCCCGACGCCGCTTTCGCTGGAACCATGCAAAATACATCATCGCCGACCAGCATCTTTCATTGATTTCGTCCGAAAACTTCAGTCGGAACGGCCATCCGATTTCCGGCCAGGTCGGAAATCGGGGATGGGACATCACGATGAACGACGCAAAAGTGGCAGCGGATCTCAGGGCGATTTTTGATGCCGACTGTGACCGCAAATTCGGCGACGTCGTAGAGCTCTCCGGGAAAGAGCCTGCCCTGGAAATTCCGCTCAGATCGCCAAACCCCAGCCGAGCACGAAAAGTCGCGGCAATTCCCATCGGCCGCGGTGAGGCCAAAGCCGCCGAGCTTATCCTTTCTCCACGATCCCTCGATGGAATCGTTCAGCTGATTCGCTCCGCACGAAGGAATCTCGAAATCGAAGAGATGTCTCTTCCGGCGAAATGGCGAAGTCCGCACATAGCCGAGAACCCCATCGTGACGGAATTGATCCGCGCGGCCCAACGTGGAGTTGAGGTTCGCGTTCTCCTGAACGATGACAAAGTCTGGAGCCAGCCGGATCCGTCGCCGATTCGCATCGGAAGGACCGAAACACCGCTATCGACGGCACCAAAAAAAGGAAACGAAGCGACTGTCGAACTGCTCCGGACGGTGGCGACAAGTGAGCGACTTCCCCTTTCCGCTAAGATCATTGATGTGCAAGCCGCTGAGATCACGTACATCCACAACAAA
The DNA here is from genome assembly GCA_001770175.1 of Bdellovibrionales bacterium RIFOXYD1_FULL_55_31. GTDB lineage: Bacteria > Bdellovibrionota > UBA1018 > UBA1018 > UBA1018 > XYD1-FULL-55-31. The sequence goes on from MEQK01000064.1 coordinate 1,654, forward strand.
GGCATTCTCGTCGACGGCCAATTGGCTTTCGTCGGTTCCATCAACGGTACGCAAAACTCCGTCGTGAACAACCGCGAAGTCGCTATCCTGCTTGAAAGCCCCGATGCCGCTGAATACTTTGGCGCCGCCTTCGATTTTGACTGGGGCCGATCGAACATGGAGAAACGCGAGATAAATTCGTTGTTTCTGGTCGTCGGCAAGATCCCCGCCACTGTGGATCAATTCCTTGAGTAAGACGCCAACTACTTAAAAACCCACGTAATTCAATCACTTGTAATAGTTGACAACCGTGGTCTACAATGATACTCCCACCCAGTCACCTGGAGGTGTCGCAATGCGTCATCGCTCTCATGCCAGCTGGAAAACTTTAGCATCGACTCTCGGCCTTCTTGTTATTTTTTCGGGATCGGGGAGAAGTTCAGATTCGAGCACCCAGAAGCGAGCCGAAACAGCGCCGCCCGATGCGGCTTCGCTAACTGCGCAAATGCGTGACGACTTAAGGAAGGCGCTTCGATTGAATTCCGAGGCAGCGACCCAGGATGAATGGAGCCAAAGCGGCTACACGCCTTCGGATATTTTTCAAAACCTGAAGGACCTCCGACGTCCCGAAGCCTGGGATTCGCTCTGTCAGGCGCTTTCCACGTTACCTGCCGAAGATCTGGCGCTTTTTCAGGATGAAATTGAAAACCCGGTTCATGGCGAGCAGCTGAGTTGCGCCCCGGACCTCGCGTTGAAGCTGAAGAATCATTGGGAGGAGGCCCAGCTTGCTTTCGCTCAGGATCAGATGCTCGAGCAAATGGGCAGGGAATTCTCGGCCAAAGATGAAGAACCCATCCTACTGCCAAGCATGGAAAAGCACATCGACGCCGCGCGAGGCCCGGTCTACAGCCGTGGAGAGTTGAAGGACGGCGAAATTGCTTTCACCTTTGACGACGGTCCCCACCCGACCCGTACCCAGCGAATCATGGAAATTCTCCGGAACTCGGGAATCCGGGCGACCTTTTTCGAACTCGGCCCGTCGGCCCGGGAGTACTCCGCGATTTCTCGACAGCTGGTGGACGCGGGACACACCGTGGCATCGCATTCCGTCACCCATCCGGAACTCCCGAAGCTGCCCGTCGAACGAGCCGAAAAGGAGATTCTGAACGGCAGGACGATGGTGGCGCAAGCCTGTGGCGTCGACGTGCCGTTCTTCCGATTTCCTTACGGCGCGCGCAATCGGACCCTGACGGACTTTGTGAAATCACGGGGAATGGCTTCTTTTTTCTGGAATATGGACACCCTGGATTGGAAGATTCGGAACCCGAAGACACTTTTCGAAAATATTTTGAGTGAACTCAATCGCGAAAAGGGCGGGATCATTCTGTTCCACGATGTTCACGAGCAGACGGTCATCGTGCTCCCTTATCTGATCGAAGAATTGAAAGCCCGCAATTTCAGTACGGTCGTCTTCGTTCCGCACTGATTCGCGGCGCACGCGCGATCCTGCTTGAATCCAGGCGGCACCGGGCCGTATCTTGGGTGAGATGCTCCGTCTGAGGATTCATTCGAAACGAAGGTTCCTGCGTCGTCTCGCGGTCGTTTGCGCTCTCACCGCGATTCTTCTCGGAACCACAGCCGGAATCCTCTGGAAAACGGGAGTCCTCCAACCGTGGCTACGCGCCCGACTCGTCGAGGCGTATCTGCGAACGGTCGCCCCGAGCCTTCCTTTTCAAATCGAAGCAATCGAGATCCGCCAATCCTGGCGTGAGCTCCTCGAAGGAAAAATCGCCGACCTTTCAATGTCCATCCGCTGGAGCGGATATCGGGCCAGGCTATCCGGTCCCTTTCAGATCAGCCGGATTCCAGTCGAGCGGCGTCACCCGGCTGGCCGCTCGCGACAGCAATCGGGCGAGCCGCTGTCGATCCAGTATTCACCTCAAGCGACCTTCGAAAAGGTCTCATCCGAGCTAGCCGTTTCCAAAACGACGATTCTGAGCAAACTCCCTGAAAAAAACGCCCCCCGATCCTCGCCGGTCAGTATCATGCTATGGACCGAAATCGGCGGCGATCTCGGATTGAGCCTAAAGCAGCTGAACGGATTAGGCGAATTCGCACTTTCCGAGGTTGGCTTTTCTGTTTCAGCTCCCGATTTCAAATGGAAGGAGCCGGGTGTCGAAGTGAAAGATGGCCACTTCGATGCTTACTGGGACGAGAGAGGGATCGTTGAAGGAACGCTGGCCTGGGATGCCCTGAGCTGGTCTGAGCCGGGCAGCGACAGCAGGTCTTTCCGTGTCGAGAACTTTTCGATAAGCGCGGAAACTCCGCTTTTACTCCATCCTTTCGTGATCGGGCCGCGTATCGAGTTTTCACAGACCGGAAAGAATGCTGAGATTCTCTGGGGAGAAACCTACTTCGATATACCTCTTTCAGCCCTTCCGCTGAAAGGGAAGGTCGACCTTCAGAAAACCACAACCGGCAGCCCCCGTTTGTCTGCAGTGGACCTGAAGGTCGGCGAGGCTCTGCAACTCGGCCTCAAGGCGAGAGCCGAGAATTCTCAGTGGCTTGAGTTGACCTGGAAATCCCGTCCTCTTGCCCTTCGTGAGCTGGCGGCCGGGCTGCTGCAGGCGGCGCCCTCCCACATGGACTTGTTCAGGGGGTTGGCGATCCGACACGGTTCGCTTCAAACGAACGGGAAGGCCCTGCTTGATCTGCGCGAGGCACGCGGCGATATCGAGAACAGCTTCGTAGAAATCCGCGACCTTGATTTCCGGTGGCCTGAAAAAGCACTTACCGCGCGGAAGCTCGATTTGGCGCTTCCATTTTCCTCCTTTTCGGGAGGAAACGGCGTTCTCTCGATCCGAGATTTCTACTTTCGTCGCCTGCATTTGCGCCTGGAAGCAGCTGATCTCCGATTTCTGCCCAGAGCTTCGGGTGCGAAGCCGACTCAGGATCCGTTTCAGAAATTCGAGATGGTTCTCGGAAAAAGCGGCTTCCTTCCTCTTCATATTGACGATGTCCCGTCAAAAATCGGGGCACTCCGGCTGATGCGGGACGGAAAGGATCTTAATCTGGAAACTTCCGTGCTGATCCAATCAGCGGAGCTCGCAAGCCTGGCCCGTGCGTTCTGCCTTCCGACTGAATATGTCCCTCCAGCGAAGCTGACCGTGCAATTCTCAAAGCTTGAAATATCCCCCGACATGTTCAATCCGGTCGGCGGCGCGCGCCTCGATCTTTTTGGCGGAACCGTAAGAATGGACGAAATGGGGGCCTTCGATATTCTTTCAGGGGTGCCCGAAGTCGATTTCAATCTCAGCCTCGATGGGATTCGCCTCGATCTTCTCGGCGCCTGGCTCGGATTCGGCGAGATGGACGGCCTGCTCTCCGGCTATGCCGAGGATGTGACGTTCCAGTCCTGGCTTCCCACGCGTTACGAGTTCAAAGTCGAAGCCAAGCCATTTAATCGATGGAAGGTGGTATTCTCACCCGACGCGATGAAAAATTTCGTACGGCTTTTTGCCGGAGAAGACATTGACCATCTCCCCGGCTTCGCGGACTGGCTCGCTTTCGGCTGGCCGAGCCGTATTTTCGGAGGCTACGACGTTTGGTACGCGGGAATCAAGGTAATCTCGGCCGACGGAATCATTGTCCTGGAAACGCTTGATCCGCCCGCCTTGCAGCAAAAAGGAAAACATTTTATCCTCTATGGACCCAGGTTCGAGATACCTTTGAAAAGTTCGCATTACCCTTTTGTCGCCGATGCAACTGCCATGAGTAATTACCTCAGGCTGATGGCCCTGCAGCTCGGAGGCTTGAGAAAAAACAAACCAGAACCGAGTGCTTCAAAAGCTCAGGAGAAGAAAGATGAAAACGATACTGCCTGTCTTCCGCCCGAATAAGATCGCATTGCCCGTGGTTTCGGGATTCCTGCTGGCCCTCTCGGCGTGTGTGACCGTGAATGTGAACTTCCCGGAAACCGCGGTACAGAAAGCCACGGACGATTATGTCCGTGAACTCTATCGCGCGAAGGAAAAGGGCAAGACTCCCCCTCCCGCCAGCGCTCCATCGGGCACCCCGAGCACGACCACCAGTCTCGGTTTCGGGTTCCCCGCGATCGGGAACGCCGAGGCGGCTGGTCCAAATTTTCAGGTCGACAGCCCAAAAGCCCTGAGCATTCGCGATAATCTTGCCAAACGCCTCGAGGAGGTCCTTGCCCAAAAACGTGCCGGCGTCATAGGGGAATCAAACGACGGTTTTCTCGTCCTCAAAGCGCCCGAAAAATTGAAAAAACTGTTTCAAAGGAAAGTCGAAAAGCTCGTCGTCGACGAGAATACCGACCGGCGCGCCTTGTACGACGAGGTCCTCGTCGTCAATTCCGCCGCGAAAAACCGGTTGAAGGATATTCAAATGAGTTTCGCCCGCTCTTTCCAGGCCGAGTCGCCTTCGGGCACCTGGATTCAGGCCGAGGACGGCAGCTGGAGTCAGAAGCCCTGAGGGGCTTCCGCTATTCTTCCTTAAATAGGTATTCCAGCGACTCGAGCTTTTCGCTGATCTCGTTCGAAAGAAGCTGTGAGAACGCGTGGAGAATAAGAATAGCATTTTTGTCCGCATCCCCTTGGCTGACGACTGACCGGATTCGCGAGAGCAAGCCTTCGTTCACCTTCTGAATTTGCGCGTATTTGCGTTCAAGCTCCTCGAGCAGGATATCCGGCTCACCTCCAGCCCTCTTGCGGAAATACTGTCTCAGGAGGTAAATCGAAATCGAACGCACGATCGTCTCGGTATGGGTCGAAAACGGCAGATGAAACCTCGCCATCGGTTTCAGAAAATTCATCACGGGGCAGCCGCTGGTCGCCAGGATGATCCCCAAAATCGACAACAGACCGTACTGCACTTCGGTTTCTTTCAAATAGGTCCGTTCGGGCGTGATGACACGTACCAAAACCGGATCGGTGGAACAATCATTCTTGAAATGATCCACCAGCTCGGCCATGTTGGCGGCCGCCGGACAACGCGGCGACGCTTCGCTCGTCAAGGGGCAGACGTCACAGCGACATCGTTCCAGATTCGTCCACGCGGGCGGGAGAAATCCGTCCAGCGAGGGAGCAATCGAGATCCGGTCTGGGTCAAGCCTGATCGAATACCGGCGTCTCATCCCGCCCTTGAAGTCGAATTCATAACTGATGGTGTAATACTCACCGTTCGGCTTGGGCTGAACCATTATTCTTGATGATAGCGATCAAAAATCCCTCAGTAAAGCGGAACTCACCACCTGGGATAGTGGCACGAATACGCACCAGGGTTCTTTTTCAGATAATCCTGATGGTACTCTTCGGCCGGGTAAAACCGGCCGCTTGGGGCAATTTCAGTGACGATCGAATGCCATTTTCCTGATCGCTCCATTTCGCTTTTCACGGACTCCGCCGCTGTTCTCTGTTCGTCATCAAAGTAATATATGGCCGATCGATATTGTGAACCAACATCATGGCCCTGGCGATTCGGCGTCGTGGGATCATGAAAGGAAAAGAAGTAACGCACGAGTTCCTTGTAACTGATGCGCTCGGGATCGAAGATCACTTCGACCGCTTCAGTGTGTCCGGTCGTCCCGGTGCAGACATCCTCGTAGCTCGGGTTTACGACCTCGCCACCGGCATAACCCACCCGCGAACTCAGGACACCCGGGACCTTGGAAAGCATATCCTGAGCACCCCAAAAACACCCTGCCGCGAAGCAACCCATCTCCCGACCGAAGGATTTCAAATACCGTCCGTACCCTTCCTCGGCCAGTTTGGAAGCAGGAATGAACCTGAGTGATGCGGAGTTAACGCAATATCTGAGCCCGGTGGGCGGGGGCCCGTCCTCAAAGACGTGTCCCAGGTGCGCCTGCCCGTACTTTGAGCGAATTTCAGTTCTCTCCGCCAGGAGGCTCTTATCTGAACGGCGAATAATATTCGCCTCATCAAGCGGCCTCGCGAAGCTTGGCCATCCGGTACCTGAATCGAACTTATCCAACGAGCTAAAGAGAGGCTCTCCCGAAATCGCATCGACATAAATACCAGGCACCTTATTATCCCAGTAAGCGTTATCAAATGGCGGCTCGGTGCCGCCCCCGCAACTCACCCGAAATTGTTCCTCGGTCAGCTTTTGGCGAATCTCATCTTCTGAAGGACGTTTGTACTGAGCCACAAGGTCCAAGAATTTTGCAGAATCCATGCGAGATTGTCCAATCCCTTCGCGTGGCCGCTCATGCCGGTTGCCTTTCCATTCTCAAAGGATATGATCGGAAGTGTCTATGAAACGACCTTCCGAATCAGGCAGCATCGACAACCGCTCGACTGAGAGTTCGAGCCCGCCAGGGTCCGCCAGTAGGCGCGTTGAGATCGAGCCCTGGGACATCATTAACAGCACCAACGATCTGATCTTTGTCCATGATTGGGAAGGACAGATACTGGAAGTGAACCGCGCTTCCTGTGAAGTATTAGGCTACACCCAAGACGAATTGCTCCGCCTGAGGTTGGAAGACATCGACACGCCAGAACATGCGGCAGACATTCCCAACCGGATGAACGAGATCAAGCGCAAACGGCACCACGTCTTCGAATCGAGTCACCGCCGAAAAGACGGGGCCTCCATCCCCGTTGAAGTAAGTGCCAAGTTGCTCACATATAACGACAAGGAATTCGTGATCGGCATAGCCCGGGACATGACGGACAGAAAGAACGCCGCGCGATTGCTCGCCGATTCCGAGTGGCGCTTTCGTTCGGCCTTCGAATCCTCTTTTCTCGGAACGGCGCTGGTTAGCCCTCAGGGATATTTTATCGACGTAAACAGTGCCTTCTGCTCGATGCTCGGATTCTCAAAAACCGAACTGGTGGGATTGCATTTTGAAACTGTCACTTTCCCAGCAGATGTGGAACTCAGCAGAGAGATCTTACGTGAACTCGTCGAAGGCAAGATTCAGGACGCGCAATTTGAAAAACGTTACCAGCATAAAAACGGGAGTCACGTTTGGACTGAGGTGAGCGTGGCACTCACACGAGACTCGGGAGGAAATCCGGGCTATTTCATCGCGCAAATCCACAATATAAACGAACGAAAACTCGTTGAAGCGGAAAAGTCCCAAATTCATGCCCAGCTCATTCACTCGGCAAAGCTCGCCTCCATAGGAACCCTGGCAGCAGGGGTGGCGCATGAGATCAACAACCCGCTGACGATCATTCAAGGGAACATTGAATTTCTCCGGGACTATCTCAGCCAGATGGAGTCCCCCGGCCAGGCACTTCAGCTTCTTGAAAAACAGGAAAAGGGCGTAAGGCGCATTGCGACGATCGTGAACGGACTGAGAACCTATGCCCGGCCGGATACCGATTACATCGCCAGCGTGGACCTTCACAAGATCATCGGCGACACTGTTTCGCTTGTCGGCAATATCTATCTGAAATCCGGAATCGATCTGAAATTCGAGATGAAGAGCTCCTATCCATTCGTCAAAGGCAGTGTCGGAAAGATCCAGCAAATCACGATGAACCTGCTCTCTAACGCGAAGGACGCGATAGAGAAAACCGAAACGGGTGGGATGATCCGAATAGAGACGGAGGACGCGTCTGATTCCGTTATTCTCCGCGTTTCGGATAACGGCTGCGGGATTGAACTCCGTTTTATGGAGAAAGTTTTCGACGCTTTTTACACTACCAAGCCTCCGGGCAAGGGCACGGGGCTTGGCCTTTCCATCGTACAGTCCCTCGTCGAGTCCATGAACGCCAAAATCGAGCTCGACTCGCAGCCCGGCCTTGGAACGACTTTCACGCTGAAATTTCAACGCGCTTCAAAGATGGATGCACAGGCGGATCGCACGAAAGCCTCTCTGGACCAATCCGTCCGGGGGCGCGCTCTCGTAGTGGACGATGAGACGTCGATCCGTGAGATCCTGAGAGGCTATCTCGAGGAGCTCGGATTGGAAGTCCTCGAGGCGGAAGACGGAATGACCGCGCTGGAATTGGTTTCGACGCACACATTCGAGTACGTCGTGACCGATATCAAAATGCCGAAAATGGGAGGAGACAAACTTCTCCTCGCCATAAAAAGCCTTAAATCCCCTTCTCCGAAGTTGATCGTGATCACCGGGGGGATTCTGAGCGAGTATACCCGTGAGCAGCGCGAAGCGATCCGGAGCTGCGCGAACGGGTTTTTGAACAAGCCGTTTAGCCGGGAAGCTCTCCACAAGGTGATCACGCTCCCACTTGAAAAATGAAGGTTTAAATGAAAACACTCGACAGACTAAGTTACCCCCGTGAAGTCGTCATCGCTGATATCACCGCCCGCGACGGTTTTCAGCACGAGGAAGCTTTCATTCCGACCAAAGCTAAACTCTGGGTACTCGAGGAAACCATCCTCGCCGGCTTTAAGCATGTGGAAGTCACAAATTTCGGGAACCCGCGCAATATGCCGCAGTTCTCGGATGCCAACGAGCTCTTCAAATCGCTTCGGACCAGCAAGCGCGTTCAAGATCACCTTAAGAACGTGGAACTGACCGCGATCACGATCCGCGAAGCAGCAGTCGATCGCGCCATTCAGGCAAAATCCGAAGGATACGGACCCGATCGAATCTTGATGATGGTTTCCACTTCGGCATCCCACATGGTCAAGAATTCCGGCCTCGGCCATGCCGATTACTGGAAGGAAGCCGAACGCTGTATCGCCAAAGCCCATCAGGCCGGGATCAAAGTAAACGGCACCGTCAGCACTATTTGGGGCTGCCCGATGGAAGGACCCACGGATCTGAATAAAGCGGTGGAATTTTCGAAACGCTTCCTGGAAATCGGCGCTGACGATATCGAGCACGCCGACCACGACGGATCCGCTCCCCCGAACAAAGTTTATGATTACTTCTCTTTGATTCTCGACGCCATTCCCGATCCACTCAAACACGTGGCGCATTTTCACGTCACCCGCGGACGAGGAAGCGCGAACGTCTTGGCGGCCCTTCAAGCCGGAATCATTCGCTTCGAGGGCACGATGGGCGGAATCGGCGGTCAACCCGCAAACTTTTTTGATGGATATCCGGTTACCGGAACGGGGGCATATTACTATCGGGATCCGGAAGTCACCGGTCTGATTTCCACTGAAGACATGGTCGTCATGCTGGACGAGATGGGCATCGACACCGGTTTGGATGTGGATCGAATTCTGGAGATCGGCCGTATGGTCGAACGCATCGTCGGGCGAAGACTTCGAAGCGAATGCATTCGCACTGGGCGAACTGGTCGTACTGACCGGGGCAGACCCGATTCAAATTGAGCTGAACCTCTTTACAAATTGATACCGAGCTCTTCGAGGGTGATAACTTTTTTCATCTCACCGTAAATTCGACCCGGCTCAATTTTTCCGAGCACGTCCGTGAAACTCGCCTCGAACTTCTCCTTGAGGGCTTCCGCTGAAATTCCACTAGCGATCAGTTCGAGCAGCGTGACGCCTTTTGTCCTCTTTTCCAGTCGCTCACCTCGGGTGCCGGTCACAACAGAACAGTGAAAGATCGCCGGAAAGCCGGGCGCTCGTCTCTCTAGTTTCACAAGCCATTCCTGGACAGCCCGCTGGAATACCACCGCGTGTTCGAGATCCCAGGCGCGAACCAGGAGCATGCATTCACCGTCAAGATCATCGATCGCACAGGCCCAGTGGTACGCCGGAACAAATCCACAGCTGCCGGGCTCCGCCAGAAGCTCCAGCCCCGAAGTTCTCGCAATTACCGGATCCAGCGCCCCCGAACTGTCTTCCATCTTGAATCGCCATCCGACCGCTGCCGAACCGCTCATGGCATGCGATTCATTCAGCAGCTTTCGGCAGGCTCCACTGTAAACCGGTTCAATGCCGTGCCGGGCAGAGGCGGACTCCTGAATCGCCTCGCGAACGTCTTTGCGAGAGCAGAAGCACGGATAGACCTGACTTTCCCTGACAGCCTTCAGAAAAACTTCCCAATGTCTTTCGAGATTGTGACTCTGCACGACAACCCGATCAGGTCTGAGCGCAAGCGAGGACAAATCGCGTGTCTGAAGCTCTATTGCATTCTGAACGACTCTGGGACGATCGATGTCCTCAAAACGCACGATCCAGGGCAACTGAAAATGGCGCGATAAATGATGTGAAATCCAAGCCGTCCGGAGATTTCCAACGTGAAAACGTCCGGTCGGCGACGGTGCAAAACGAACACCTCGGTCCATGATCTCCCCCTGGTTCGAAATCCTACATCGGCTCCGGAACAAATCGAATCTCTTTTTTTCGTCGCCGATTGACGAGCAGCCGACATTTGGTTTAGGTTTCGAACCGTCAGAGTTTCGAAGGAGTTTTTCGAACATGTCCAAATTTTCGTTTGAAAGCCTAATTGGTCAGAGCTTGATCGGATTCCCGGTGCTCGCGTCTCTTCTTCTCGGCGCCGGACTTTCGAATGCGATTGCTGATTCAGAGAAATGGAACCACGCCGCTCTTGTCAGCAGGAACGGTGTCGCGATTCAACTCGATTACCAGACAGTCTCGAGTGGTCCTGACTCGAACGGTTTTTCCGCGACGGTCGCATCTCCGGTCTGGATCACCGTGAGCTATCCCGCTTTCACGGGCCAAGAGA
>MEQK01000065.1 GCA_001770175.1 Bdellovibrionales bacterium RIFOXYD1_FULL_55_31
CTGACCGTTTCAAATTCATCCCGCATGAGATGCGCCTGAAGGATTTGAAGCCGGGTGAATTACCTCACGTCAGGCTCTCGGACGCGGCAACTCAGGATAAGCACTATCAGGACGTCCAAACAGTTCTCGACGCTTTCGAGGGCGCCAGCATCGCCGAGCTGCAATCGCTTTCGGTGGACGGCAAAATCAAACTGACGGGCGTCGTCCTGCGCGGCCGCGTGGAGATCGTGAACGAGAGCGCCACACCCAGGGATCTTTCGAAACTGCTTCCCAAGGATGGCGGTCAGGCCGTCATCGAGAATTGCCGAATCACTGTCAGGCCGGATGGTCAGCTCATCATCACGCCACTTTGATCATCGCACTTCACCGAACTTGTTAACCCCGGGTTATCACGGTTAAATTCTCCTGTTTGTCGGACGGATTTCAAACGCATATACTTAAATGATGGTGAAATCGGGGCTTCTGAACGGGTTCTTCTTGGGCCTTTGTTTTGTCCTGCTCGACGGGCGGACGGCCTATTCCAACGACTCGTGCAGTCCCGCCTCGCCGATGAAAACGCTCGAGAACTACATCCGTTCCTTTCAAGGGATTACGGCAAGAAAGTCCTGTTCCCAGCTGCCTGATTTCAGCAAAATCGGCCCTCAGTGTGGCAAACCCGCGGAGGAGGCCTATGACGTCCTCAAGGAATGCCTGGACACTTCTCAATTCGCCGAGCTTCGCCGGGGTATTCTCACAGCCCTCAAACGCGAACATCTCAAGCAGACCCTTGAACGGGAAATCGAATATGCCTCCCGTTTTTCGTCAGACACCGAGGCCTATCACGAGGTCTGGGCAGTTCTCAAAAAGAGGTGGTCCGAGCGTCTCGTCAAATATCCGTGGCTGCGCTGGAACGACCACGATCCGATGTTAAAAGCTGAGACTCTCGGTGAGATCGGAATCCTGGTACGAGCGCTCGATACTTACCAGGAAGGGAGCGGAACGGTGGTGCTCGAGAGCGGAACCAGCAACGGTTTTCCTCGGGCTACCGGTTATGACTTGCTGCGCTCCGTTCTTGTCCTCGATGCCCTGAATACCCCGGAGGCAGAGGGATGGGCCCGAGCCACGGGTGCAAAAACGAAGAATGAAGTCAAAGCTCTGCTGGAATCCGAACGGTCCTTTATATTCAACATCAATCCTGAATTGCAGCGGGATAAGGGTCTGAGAAAGGATATTTCCAGATTCCTGAAGAAGCACTTTGACGCTCGCGTGATCGCGCGTCTTCTTTATGCGACCGAGGGTCAGACGCAAGGAGAGCTGCTCGCGAGCCGTTTCGCCAAAGTGAGTCGCTGGCTTTCAAAAATGATTCCTTTCAAGCAGAATCGCGCCGCTATTCTGGGTTTCGAAAAGAGATTCGCAAAGGCGCATCTCGCGTTGATGCGGGAAGCGGAACGGGAGGTCGAAAAAACCATAGAGAATCCTCTGCCGCTGCTCGAAAGGCCCGAAATCATCGGGAGTGCGATCGCATCCATGGATACTGAAAAAAGCAGTCTCAAGAAAGAAGCCATGAGCGTTTTCTATTGTCACGCGGCCTCACAAGCCGCGGTCGTTCAGAAGACCTTGAAGGGTGTGGCCTTCGCGGGAGCCGCGGTCCTCGGTGTATCGGGAATCGCGGCACTCGGGGCGGGCGGGGTGGCTTTGACCGCGATGATCATGGGGTCGAAGGCGATCGCGGCCAGCGCCGGCGGAGTCGCCATGGGCGCACTGGCGGTTGGTAATGCCGGTATTGTCGCCAGCACTCCGGCTGACCTCTACCTTCGCATCAAAGATTACAATGACACGAAGAACCTCATTTATCTCAAGCTTGCGAAACCCGAACGGATGGCCGAGGCTTCGGTGAGAAAGAACGAGGCGGTCTTCTGGGGCTCCATCAATCTCCTGGCCGGGACGACGGCCGCGCTGACAAGACCCATTCAAGGCGCGGCTACGATGGCTCATGCTCGAAATGAAATTGATGCTTCGAAACGCCTCGACTCAATCTTGAAAACGGCGCGATGGACGGATAAAGGGCTGATGATCACCGGGACGGCAGGAGTGGTCTATCGGTTTGATGAGAAACGCTAAACCTGTTTTTGATGGCCCGACGCAGCGTCGTCCTGACTTCCGAGGTTGCAAATTTCGGCAACTCGCGCGATGAAGAGACATGCGCTTCGTCATGGTTATGGGTTGGGTATTGAGCTGGGTTCTCAGCTCGATTTCGCTGGCGGCTGACTTTGAACGCGGTGACCCCGCTACTGAAGGCATTCAGGCCGAGAACTTGAAAGCACTGGTCGCGCGTTCTGATGAGAGCGGGTCAGATTCCCTTTTGATCATTAAGAACGGCAAGCTCATTCTGGAGAAGTATTCGGCTGAAGGGGGTAGCCCGATTCAGAGCTTCTCCGTCACGAAGTCCATCGTGAATCTCGGGATCGGTTTTGCGGTAGCGGAAGGGAAACTGGATTCGATCGATGCCCCCGTTCATCGGTATTTTCCGGAATGGAATCAGGGCCGGAAAAAAGGAATCACGATCCGCCATCTGATGAATCATACGTCGGGTATTTCTACGGCATCGGAGGCGGATTTTGTTTATCCGGATTTGATCCAGTATGCGCTCGCGGCCGAAATCGATCATGATCCCGGTTCAAGATTTGTTTACAACAACAAGGCAGTTCACCTTTTGTCTGGGGTTCTTCAGAAGATTACGAATGAGCGGACGGATCTCTATTTGAAAAAGAAGCTTTTTACGCCGCTTGGTATCGTGAATTACCGGTGGCGAGTGGATCAAGCCAATCACGCCGCTGGAAGTGCCGGTCTGGAAGTTACCGCGATGGATTTGGGCAAAATCGGTCAGATGTTGCTGGATCGCGGACTTTGGAAGGGAGTGCGCGTTGTTCAGGAAGACTGGATTGCCCTTTCCACGCGCCCGTCCCAAACTTACGAACCCAGGTGCGGATTGCTCTGGTGGTTGATGGATTGGACTCCAAAGCGGGGCTTTAACGCAGGCGGATGGCTTGGGCAGTATCTCGCGATCATTCCCGAAACGAGAACGGTCGGGGTAAGGCAACTCAAGTATAAACCCGGCATGGACGAATCGAATACCGACGGTTTCGACGATTTTACGGAGCGTCTGGCTGGACTTTCGGAACCTGCAGCTCCTTGAGCGCCTTCGAAACGCAGCGTGCCGGCCGAGGTACGGGCACTTTTGCGAGGCTTCGCGCGAAAGCCGGGTGAAAGCCGACGTTCGTTTCAGGTCGAATCGGCAGACCTTTGTCCGTGATCGCGTTCGCCGCGGTCGTCATCATGCGATTGATTTCCCGGAAAGTGAAGTTTCGTGAATCCAGTTTTGCTATCATTGGCCCTTCATGGTCGATCCAGAAATACGGTTCCGTCAGCTCGTGCCTGGATTTTGAGTTCACTTTCGCGGCTTGCTTGATCCATTCGGGTTTTATGGTCGGGGTTCCGTTTCCTGAGAGCGCGGCCGCTATTTCCTCGACTGAATCGAGATAGGCTTTCTTGATCTTCGCGGTATCGGGCGCGAGGGCTTCCCCCCAACTTCGAGTTACCGCGAAAAGCGAGTTCAGCGCCCGTTCTCGCCTACGGCCCGATTTGCTCAAGGCGGTCATCGTGTTTTTGAAAATGTTTCTGGGATCGAAAGTCGAAGGCCTGACACGGTCGTTTCCGCCGATCATTCGAACAGGCGTTCGCGCGGATGTGTTGTAAATCGTCATCACCGACTCAAAATAGCGTTTTTTGATCGGTTCGCTCAAAGCATCAATTTCGGATAGTGAAAGCCCGAGCCGAACAAGCCAGCTCCGGGTGACCGCGGTTTTGAACTCTTGATCGAAGAGCTTGAATAGCTCGATCGTATCGCGAGGCGCGAAAGGATATTTAGCTTCCTTCATGTGCTGAATCATCCAGAGCAAGTAACTCCGCATGTTGGGCGGTTGTTCTCCAGCAAATAAGCGGCCGTGTAACGTGGTGAAGTTCGGATGGGGTGCGTCGAGATACCGCAAACCGCCCAGGTCAATTTGCGCCCCCTTCGTTGTTTTGTTACCCGAAGTGGGATTCTCCTGAATCACGTGGAGATCAAAGGAGCGTCCCGCGTCCTCCCCGGCAATTCGGGCAAATTGTTGAAGGTGCTCGTTGACCAGCTTCTTTGTCACCGGTGTATCGAGAGGAAGCCCGAGATCCCGGCGAACGATGTACTCGTAAATCCTCTTGAAGTCAGCCGGGTTGTCTGCATGATACCGGAGATGTGCCGGGCGTGTCTGGTTGCCGAGCCGAAGCGTGCTTGAGACCCATTCGCCATTGCGTTCGAACGTCAGCCCGAAGAGATCGGCCGTTGAATCGAGTCCATTGTTGAGGTTCGCGATGCTCATGATGCCGCTATGGACGAGCTCGCTGTTCAATTGTGTTCCGGTTTGGTGAGCACTGTCCCAGGAAGTCGGGGCGAGAGCCGTTACTCCGATACCTTTTTGAACGGCATCGACGTAGAGAATTCTACCGTCCGGGCGTTGGATTTTCAGTTCGCCGGTCCAAAGGGCCCGGCCATCTCCCAGGGCGTCACCGGGCATTTTGGTGCTTCCATCCTGGTAATAACTCGCGAACCATTTCTTTGGGGACTCACCTGTTGGGTCGACTTCCCACGCGAAATGTTCGAGAATCAAGGCTTCGAGCTTCTTGGGATCCTTCGGATAAGTAATGCCAAGCCGGTCGGCCAGTTCGTAGTTAAAAAAGGCAAGTTTCGCGGTATGATTCCGCTTCACGGAATGTCCGATTGAGAATTTCCCGCCCAGATCCAGCATGGAATGTTTACCCGAGCCGAGCTCCTCGAGAGTCGCCGCCAGTACTGAAGCGACCCAGAGGAGGGAAATGCTGAAGCCGAAGCTCAGTCGCCAAATCCAGGTTTTCACAAGATCTTATCGGCAAATCCGTGAAAAGATTTAAGAACCGAAGCGAATTGAGTGTGCAGTTTTCACAACGAAAACGGTTCATGGGCGCTGCCGTGCATCCCCGAACAATTGGGGCAATCGTTTCGCCGGTTCGGGACCCGAGGCAAAGGAGGGAGCTCAGCCTGAGCTGGCTTTATGTCAGGAAAAAACCTCGGATAACCTCGAAATCCCTTCGGAATGACAAGAGGCTCCCTTGATCGATGAAGAGGTCTCCGTAGAAAGTATCACAAAATGTGTGGGTGATCGTGCTCAGTGGACCAGCTATGGATGGCATGCGGCCACTGAGCTGGTCGCAATAATCAGTGGGCGGCAGAAACTCGGGCTTTTCATGTCCGATGGCAGCCATCATCGAAAGAAAGATCCGGTATTTACGGATGATCTCTTCCCGTTCAGAAATCTTGGCTGCCTCGATGTCCAGAAGCGCCTGGGCTAGCACCTTACGCTGAGTTTTGGAAAGAGACCGCCGCGCCTGCGTCGGGCGGCGCGGCTGGAGCTTGATGAATAGTTTATGGATGAAGCCCAGTACCAGAATGATGCCGGCGAATACGACGAAGTTCTTAAAAAGCCGGTAAAGGAATTCGCGCATCTCATCCGAGAGTAGCGAGGAAAATCGTTGCCATTTTCGGGCGACAGCAGATTTGTTAGAGAGACTCGGGGTGCCACCAACGGGATGATCCAGGCTGCGACCCTGCTCTGTCGCTTGCGTCGTTGATTGGTATTTCATGCCGCTGCTTTCTTGGGGGACAGACGAATCGGTCCGGTCGCCTCGCGGTGAGACTCCTCCGGCGTCGTGTTTTGCTTCATGATTATCGGGTGAAAATTTTTCGAGCGAATCTGTCTCCGAAAATCCGGAGTAGTTATCGCCGCTCGCGACTGAACCGCCGCCGCCGCTCGCGACTGAACCGCCGCCGCCGCTCGCGACTGAACCGCCGCCGCCGCTCGCGACTGAACCGCCGGTTTCAGCTGGAAATCCGTCCGGATTCTGATTTTTCGATGGTGACCCAGCGGCTGAGGTCTCCGCTGCCCGCCGATCCTTCCGCTGCGCCATTTCGGGGCGCTTTTCCGGAATAAGATAGTTCAGCAGAACGAGCAGCGCCACTGCTTGGGTAAAAAGATAGACCAAATCCCTGAAAAGGAACTTACTCCTGCGTGCGAGGAATTTCAGTTCGGTCTCGTTGCGGAGTAAGGACGTCTCGTGGAATGAATACAGAAGGAACGTCGAAAAGAATGCAACCACGTAAGCGAAAAGCAAGACAGGATTGAACCTCTCCGAACTTATCGAAACAGCGGCGACGGCGATGGCGTTCAGGGTGGCGGCGAGCAGAAAATGTCCGGGCACCATGGCGAGCATCAGGAAGAGCGTCGATATAAGATGAATTATGATCGGGAGGTCGATTCTCAGAGGCGAGGACCTTCCGGGCCGGGTGACGACGAAGATATAGGCCGAAAAAATCGCGATGCCCAGAAGCCGGAATCTCAGCTTTCTCTCGGGCGAGAGGGCCAGACTCGTGATGCCGTCGGTTTGAGACGGCACGATTCGAGAACCACAAAAGTAGGGGAGCTCTTCGGGTGGGAGTTCCTCGTGGGGAGCGGCAGGACGTTCGAAAAAACGTGAACCTGTGAAGTTTTTCTGAATCAGCAGGGCTATGCCGAAGAGCAGGCAAATCCAGAAGATTTCGCGAAATCCGTGCGCGGCGCCCGAAAGCCAGGCGCCCAGGCTCAACGTCCCCAGGAGCGAACCGAGAAACGCATCGAATATCGTGAATTCCCGGTTCGTCATCTCACCCTCGGTTTGGAGAGA
Organism: Bdellovibrionales bacterium RIFOXYD1_FULL_55_31; assembly: GCA_001770175.1. GTDB lineage: Bacteria > Bdellovibrionota > UBA1018 > UBA1018 > UBA1018 > XYD1-FULL-55-31. The sequence goes on from MEQK01000065.1 coordinate 6,769, forward strand.
CTCCTCAACAGAGAGTCCCCTTTCGCGATCACGTAGTTCGGAACATCGAGTTGCGCGCCCGCTTCCATGAGCTGTTCCAATGAGTTCGCGGAATGCCGGTTGAGCTCCAGCAGAGCCGCTTCGCCGATAGTCATTTTCCGGGTGATCTCGTCAGTGAACGTGCGGGCGTCGATCCAGATGCAGACAATGTTCACGGCCCGGTCCCGGAGAAGCCGGAAGACGTGAAGTATTCGATTCATTTCGGGCCGGTAGACGGGCGCGATCAGCAGCAGCGCGGAACCGAACGGAATCTCCTCCCAGTATCTTTCGAGAAACCATTCGCCGGCGGGACGGGTCGGGTCAGGTGTGCAAGGCTGAAGGCCGGAAATATTCCGGATCATCCAGTGCCGATGGTCAAAACCGCGCCCGAAGGGAAGCTGGAATTCTTGCGTGATGAGTTGTACCCCATTGGCTTTGGCGACACATTCGTGAACGAGTGAAATGGCGATATCCTTCGCGTATTCCCAGGTGCTTTGATCCTTGAAGCCAAGATGATTCTGCGAGCCCATGTCGAGACAGAGTGTGATGTCCGTGTTGATCGTGTTTTCAAGTTCTTTGACGATCAGTTCACCATGGCGGGCCGAGAGTTTCCAATGGATGTTCTTGACCGGATCCCCGGGAGTGTACTCCCGGATCCCGAGCAGGTTGCCCGACTGGCCGGCTGTCGCGCTTTCATGAATGCCGGGAGAGTTCGAGCGCATGGATGCGGGAATTTCAAAATCCTTGAGCGGAATGTATTCCGGTTCCACATTGACGCGATTACGGTCGGGTGCCTCGGATTCAGAAATATCGAACGGAAAAAGCCCCAACGGGTCCTTGATCGTGGCGAGGAGGGGACCAAAACGGTGAAGCCCCATTCCCGCATCGCAGCGGAGTTCGGTAGTGACTTCCCTGATTTCGCCGGGCTCAATCGGCGGCTCGATCGCAAGCAGGATTTCGCCAGTCTTGGAGCCCGAGAAGAAATCACGAATGATCGCGTCTGAAATTCGAAAACCGCTCCCATTACCCACTTCATAAGTGACGGTGATGCCGCGTTTTTCAATTCCGAAGTTCGGGGCCTTTCGGGTTACGGAGAATCTGGCCGCGCACGCCTTTGCTTTGAAGAAGAGGCCGGAGATCAGGAGCATGAATGCGAGGAAAAAAATGAGGCCTGGCCTCGATCCAATGGCGATGATCCCCGAGGCAAGCACGATCAGCAGAAAAGCCGAGAACGGATGAAACCACGAGCGTCGACGGAAAAAGAGATGCTCGAAGGTCGAAAGCTCACGGGCGTATTCCTTGCTGTCAATCGGTTCGACCGGGCGAAAGTAATCAGCAAAACCGCGAAATCTGATTTGTTTCATTCGGGAGTGCCAACCGGAACGGGGACCTCCGCGAGAAGGCGCGTCAGAATGGCTTCCGTGTTTTGGCCACGCAATTTGGCTTCACCGCTCGGAATCAATCTGTGTGAGAGAACCGGTTTAACCAAGCGATAAACATGGGTCGGCCGGACGTAGGGTTTGGAGTCGAGGAGCGCGTACGCCTGCGCCGCGCGGATGAGAGCCAGCGTTGCGCGGGGGCTCGCTCCGAGTTTGAGGTCCGGGCAGGAGCGGGTCTTTTCGACGATCTGGATCGCATAATCCAGGACCTCGTCCGAGACTTTGACCTGAGGGAGTAGTTTCCTGATCCTGATGATCTGATCCGGCTTGATGACGGGCCTGAGCTGATGGATCGGATGATCAACGTTCTGGCTCTTGACAATTTGAGCCTCGGATTCGCGCACGGGATAGCCTAGCGAGAGCTTCATCATGAAGCGGTCAAGCTGCGCTTCGGGAAGCGGGAAGGTGCCCTGGTGTTCGATGGGATTTTGAGTCGCAATGACGAAGAACAGGGGATTGAGTTCACGGGTCGCTCCCTCGAGCGTCACCTGGGATTCGGCCATGGCCTCGAGAAGCGCGGACTGTGTCCGCGGCGTTGCCCGGTTGATTTCATCGGCTAGAAGGACCGTGGTGAAAATCGGGCCCGCCTGGAAGCGGAATTGTCCGGTCTGGGCCTGATAAATCGAGGTACCCAGGACATCGGCGGGCAGCAAGTCAGGAGTGAACTGAACGCGCTTGAAGTCGATATCAACCGACCGGGCCAGCGCTCGCGCGAGCATGGTTTTGCCGGTTCCGGGGACATCCTCAAGGAGGACATGTCCACCCGCGAACCAGGTACATAGAACGAGTTTGATCGAGTCGGTCTTTCCGAGAATCACGGTCTCGACGTTCTGAAGGAGGCTTTGGACCGTCTGCAGGGTCTCTTTCATAGAAGGTCTCCGATTCATCGAGATTGTAAACCAAGAAGTGCCGTGTTCAAGAAAGTTCAGCGGGTGAGCCGGAATAAAGCTGTTTGCCTGGCGGGCGACTATGCTTTTTTGCCATTAGGGTTGAAACCGCTCCGGGGTTTTCTTTAGTATCCGTTCACCGAAGTCATTGATCGAACTGAGGTCCTTCTGAAAGGAGAATTATGTCCAGAATCCGATTCATTCTGGTAGCCGGTATTGCCGTCACCTTGTCTGCCTGCGACTCCAGTGGGGGCGCTGACGGGATGGCTGCGCAATCCCCCGTCGACGCGATTGTTCACGATGCGCCTGTTCAGGCGGTTCCGGGAGCCGAGCGTGGGAGGGTGGGAACTTATGAAATCGACGCCCTGGTGTTCACCGGGCCGGGGACATGGGACAGCGAAATTCCAGGAATCAGGGATGTGCTCAATCAACATGGGGTCTCATTTCGGGAAGTCGGCTCCGACGAGCTGAACAATATGTCGGTCGACGAAATCGCGAGATTCGGCATTATTATTTGGCCGGGCGGTAGTGGTGGAACAGAGACAGCGAGCCTCAGTACGGAGACCAAAGCGCGATTGCGGCAGGCGGTTCAAGAACGGGGGGTAAGCTGGATCGGCTTCTGCGCGGGAGCTTTCGTCGCGGTCGCGCCCGCTCCGGCTCCGGGGAAGGACCCTTCTTATGGAATCGGAATCGTAGATGGCCCCGAACTTGAGTACTATTACCTTGAATATGAGATGGCGAACCAGTTGGACGTCGCCATGCTCGAGCATACGTTCGCGGACGGCACGAAAAGAGACATTCTTTGGTACGGAGGTCCTGTGACTCCGGGCGGACCTGGGAGCGTCGTTGCCAAGTATCCGAACGGCGACGCGGCGATTTCGCAGGTTTGGGCGGGGCGCGGTCTTGTCATGCTAGTAGCCGGGCATCCCGCCGTTCCGGCTTCCGTTGCCGGGGAACTCGGGGTGACCGATTCAGACGGCGCTGATCAGGATGCTGCGTGGAAGCTCATTGAGGCGACGCTTGCACAGCGGCCGCTGCCGGCGTTTTAGACCCAGAGGTCTGCTCTATTGCCGGGCAGGAATAGGTGAGCGCTCCAGTTCGGCTGAATCTGCGTCATCGCTGGATTGCGACTTGCCGGCAAAAGAATTCATTCGTATTCTTATCCCAGGTGATGAGTTTTCAATCCGCGGTCAAATGCATTGTGCTCCTGGCATTCATGTTGGAAGTCGTTCATCCAACAACGACGTTCGTGCGCGAGAATTCAGCGCCGCTTTCGACAATAAAAATCGCGAAAACCCAAGTAACCGGATCGCAGACAGCTCGAAACGTCGAACAGGCGAAGGACGTCATTGAGCAGGATGAAAATTATTTGAGCTGCAGTGCGATTCTTCCTTCCCCCTGTTTGTCTCCAGAACTCGTTATTTTGGAGCAACTGTTCGCATCTTTGAACGAGGGCTCGCCTCAGGACTCCGACAGGTCTATTCAGCGCCCCCCGTCCCGTACCTAAGTGTGCTGGGGCACTCGTGTGCCCGATTTCCAAACAAACCACAGAAACCGGCTCTGATTGAGTCGCTTACGTAATATTGGAGCGCAAGATCATGATGATCCAAACAGAGATTATCATTTATCGCAACCGCAGCGTTGTATTCGAACACTTGGTCAATCCGAAAAAAATGAGGCATTGGCTCGAGGACTTTGTAACGGCAACCTCGAAGACGAGGATTGCGTCTCAGGGGCCATATGTTCAAGTGATCCGGACAGCTTGTAGTATCGAAAAGATACATGGAACCGTAACTCAAATTATCAAAGACAGTAAGTTCTCGTTTAGCTTTTCAACATCTCTCTCGCGAGTTACGGTACATTATGAATTGTTTCCTCATGACGGGGACGCAGCCACTCGGTTGCTCGCCGGCGAAGAGATTCTTCCTGCGCGTTTTTTCGCGAAATTGACCGCACCCGTGTTCGAGCGCGCCGCACGCAAAAGGAAAGCCGCGGATCTACAGAGGCTGAAGACATATTTGGATGCTGGAGGTGATAAACCATGATGGATTGCACGGTTCGTGTCTTTAGGTTCGGGCTTGTTCTTGGCGCTCTTCTCGCGGCCTGTGTGGCATACGGAAAGTCCATCGTTCCAACCTCCGTCGAGCCCATTGATTACGCCGTGGTGAAATTGAGATCCGCGGGGATTTCGGAAGGGCTGATTTCGACGGTGAAGCAGTTTCATGTCCCGGAAGAACGAGATTGGATCGTTGAGATGAATGTCTTGGGTTTTCTGGGAAAGGCCGACTACTCAGCGCATCTGAGCCACGACGCGATTCGGAAATGCCGAGAATTTATTAGCGCGCACCACAGGCAACTTGTTCGCGTCGAAAAGAGGTCCGGCGTTCCTAAAGAGGTGATCGCGGCACTTCTTTGGGTCGAGACGAAACATGGGAGACACATCGGAAGCCATAAAGTCGGACATGTCTATTTCAGTCTTCTGCAAGCGGACCATCCGGAAGTCTTGAAATCGACCATGATCAGATTGTTGAATAGAGCGCCGGCGCAAGCGGCCGAAACCAGGCAAAAGGTGATCGACCGCTCGATAGCCAAGTCAAATTGGGCCCTGATCGAGCTTAGGTCGTTGGACGCGATTCAAAAGAGTGGACGCGGAAGTGCGCGGGATCTGGTCGGCTCGTACGCGGGAGCGTTCGGCATTCCGCAGTTTATCCCGTCGAGTTACTTGCAGTGGGCGCGCCCCGGTTTAAAGGCGCGGCACGCCGACTTATTCAAAATGGATGATGCGATTCAGAGCGTTGCCTTTTATCTGAAGGCAAACGGATGGAAGCGAAAGGACCAGGCAAGTCATCGGTCGGCCCTGCTTCATTACAATCGTGCTCAGGGATACGTGGATGTCATTTTGAGGATTGCTCAATGTGTAAAAGCTCAAGGGGAGAAGTGCTCCCCATCGGCTTGATCGCTGCGGTATTCGGGCCTCGCTGAACCCAGGCGTTTCGGGCACCGTATTTGTAGTCTCCGGTAAAATGAAAGAAGGACGGAGATGAAATCCAGCAAGCAGCCTGAAATGAGAGCCCCCGGGAGGGAGCGCAAGCGACCGGTCCGGGAATCAAAGAGAGCAGTTCGCGAGGCGCGGGAACGAGATACTCGTGAGAGCCGCCCCGCTGGCCGACGTTTGAACAAAGACGTCAAAATCGTGAGAACCAGCTCGATACCATGGAAAAAAAAAGAAGAAGGATGAAATCCGGATTACATAGTCGTGATACTTACCGTAACTCCTAACCCCGCGCTCGATCTCGCCGGAGTGGTTGATGAAATCCTCTCTGACGAGAAGAATTACGTTCAAGACGAGACCCGTCATCCAGGTGGGAACGGCATCAATGCCGCCCAGGTAATCGCGCGTTTGGGAGTTCAGGTTTCCGCGACCGGCTTTTTAGGCGGTGGAACGGGTCAGGAAATACGGTCGCTTCTTGATGCGGAAAGCGTACCGCACCAGTTTATTCCGATCGAGGGGCACACTCGGACCAGTGTGACCGTTTCCAACCGAAAGACCCATCGGCAGACACGACTCAGTTTCCAGGGACCCGATATTTCGAGAGCCGAGGCTAAGAAGCTCGAAATCCTGGTTAGCAGGTTGAGACCGCCGGCAATTTTGGTCATAGGCGGAAGTTTGCCCGGAAAGTACCTTCCAGCGAATATCGTTTCACTCGCGAAGCAGGCCCGGAGCAGGTCAGTTTCAGTTTTCGTCGATGTACCGGGAAAGCTTCTCGCTCCCATGGTGAGTGCCGGGCCTCACCTGGTCAAGCCGAATCTGTCTGAGTTCTGCGATTTGATTCAAAAGAAAGTCGAGACAACAGAAGAGGTTCTCAAGGAAGCTCGCTCACTTTTGTCGTTAAAAAGAATACCGATTCTGTGTGTCTCCTCGGTTCAAGGCGGCGCGCTGTTTGTCACTCCACAAGGAGCTTGGTTCGGAAGAGGACCGAGAGTCCGCGCCATGAGTTCCGTCGGAGCCGGTGATTCCATGGTTGGCGCAATGACGGCTCAAATCTGGAAGGAAAAGCTCATCTTGAGATCCGGAATAGACCTTAATGCCCTGGAAGTTAAAGCGGAGACGGTATTTCGATGGGGGTTAGCCGCTGCAATGGCCACGGTCATTACTCCAGGAACGCAGCTCGGCACTAGAAATCAGATCGAGGCCTTTCTTGAGAAAATTGAGATAACGCGGATCAACGTGGCGGGCAAATCACGTCAGCGGCGAGGGCGTCGTGGCTCTCAATAGCAGGCCATGGGCGGAATGGAAGCCGCACGGTGGCTCGTGGTAGCCGAGAAAGGAGCGAAGGAAACAATTCTGGAGGTTCCTCAAAAAAATTGTGAGGAGCCAAGATTGTCAAGCATTACACATGGAGAAGTATCACAATGCCACAACCGATACGAAAGATCGTAGTAGCCTTTGAGCCTTCACCTGAAAGTCCCGAGAATCGGCTTGGATCTGAACTCGCGACGGTGTTCACTTCTGAGCTTTTGGCGCCTGACCTGAAATTCGTCACAACCGTTGGCAAGCGGGACATCGAGCCAGGTGAAACTGCGAGGCAATTTGCGGCTAAGCTGATCCATTCGCTCCGCCAAGCTTCAGCCCCCATTAAGTCGATCGAGGTCATTCCGACGCGAGAAGGACTCAAGGACGCGGTGGAGGCATTATATGATTATGCGGTACGAGTTAATGCTGACCTGATTATCGCGCCTAACCACGGCAGACGTGGCCTTAGCCGCTTGCGACGGGGCAGTTTTGTCGAGTCGCTCGTCATGACCTCCGCGATTCCCGTCCTCACGCTCGGGCCACGCGCCCGAATTTATCGGCCGATTCGGCGAATCCTGTTTCCAAGTGACTTCCGGTCCGACTCGAAACGTGTTCTTGATCGAGTTATTGGTTTGGCCGGCCAGCTGAATGCAAAAATCACGATTTTCCATGCGGCGACTATGCCGCGTGCTGGCGAAATTCCGCTGAGTAAGCCGGCCGCCGTTCGTTTTGAAGACTTGGAAATTCCGCCTGCCTGGAGAGACTATCACGAGCAGCGGCGTCAAGAAGCTGAGGCGTTCACCGACCATATTCGGGTGTCGAGAGTTGACGCCGAAGCCCTGTTTGATTCATCCGGCCAGCCTGTCGGTGAGGTCATTCAGTTGATAGCTGCGGCTGAGGACGTTGATCTGATCGCGATTTCGGCTCGTAGTGGACCGATTTCAACGTACTTTAAGGGAAGAATCACGCAGCGACTGATACGACAGGCGCATTGTCCCGTCTGGGTGCTTCATGAGAATCGGCTTGAAAAGGCCGGTGGCATTGGCGATGAAGCGCAATCCGTCGCGTGATACGTTCCAGGATTATCGCGGGTCCATTGACTCGGGCTCTGGACCGGTTTTCCCGTGCGACTGATGGGTTTCCCTGAGTTCGTCCACGAACGTGCCCTCCCAAAACTGCGTTCCGAGAAAATAGGCGGCTCGTGCGATGACGTGCGCGCCCACTGGTGCGGTTAGGAATATGAATAGAATGGCGGCAAGAGCACGAGTCGTGACGCCGAGTTCTCCGAAGTAACAAGCGACCGCCAAAAACAAGCAGCCGATCCCGACCGTGCCGACCTTGGTCGAGGAGTGCATGCGTGTGAGCAGATCGGGCATACGCAGCACTCCCAACGACGCAATCAGGATAAAGAGCGAACCGATGCCGAGTAAAAGCCCCGCTGGCCATTCGTTCATGGGATCTCCTTCGAGTGCTTTCGCCGATCTTTCTGCTGACCCATCTGCTGGACATAGCGTGCAAAAGCTACCGTGCTGAGAAAGGCGATGAGTGTAAGGGTGATCGCGACGTCTAAGTAAACGGACTGGCGAGCCGAGATTGAATACACTGCGATGAATCCGGCGGAAAGGATCGCCAGCAGGTCAAGGGCAACTACCCTATCGGGAAGCGACGGTCCCATCGCGAGTCGTAGAAACACGAGGACGAACGACAGGCTAAGACTGCCGAACGCGATTGTCAGGGCCCACAGAAATTCTGGGTTTTGAGAGGTCATCGGAGTAACTCAAGAATTCGACGTTCCATTTGGTCCTTGAGAAGCTTTCTGAATGCCTCCGTGTTCTGATCGGGGATGTACATTGCGTGGATATATAAAACCGTACGATCGGCGGACACGTCCAGACTGAGCGTTCCAGGAGTAAGGGAAATCAGGTTCGCCAGGAGGGTGATTTCGAAATCAGTGGTGGCTTCTAAGGGGATGGATATCACCCCTGGAATCATGCGATGCCGCGGCGTAACGATGTCATGGGCGATTTTGAGAGTGGCTTTGACCAGCTCTGTAATGAAGAAAATGAAGAAGCTTGCCAGCCCGAAGGTCTTTCTAAAATAGCTGGTACTACCGAGAGTTCGCCTCGCGATCCAAAGTGAGAGAAAGCCGATCACATAACCAAAGAGAAGGTTTACGAGTGTCAGTTCGTTGGACAAGGCGCCCCAGAATAGCGCGAGAAGGAGATTCCAAACAAAGAGTCTCATGGATTTGCGCCTCCGGTGTTCTGCAATACGAGTTTGACATAGGCTTGTTTCCCAATCAGCTCGTCCGCGGCTCTGAGCGCAATACTTGAAAACGGGTCGGTAAACAGTCCAATAACGACTGTAATGAGCGCCAAAACGGTGATTGGCAGGAGAAGATAGAGCTGTTGGGTTCTGTTCAGGGGATTGATTCTCGCGCTGTTCGGAGCGTTTTTCCAGAAAACTTCATTCCAGATTTTAGTCATCGAAAAGGTCGTCAGGAGCCCAACGACCAATGAGATTACGACGATCGGGAATTGGCCTGATTCCAAACCGGCCTGTGCCAACAGAAACTTTCCCCAGAATCCCGAAAGAGGCGGAAGGCCTGCGAGCGAAAACGCCGAAACCAGAAAGAGCAACGAAAGGAAGGGGGAGAGTCGATAGGTGCCCCCCAGCTGTTGGAGGCGAAAGCTGCCTCCTGAGAGTTGGACGACACCGCTGACGAAGAAAAGATTCGTTTTCACGATGATGTGGTGAACAATGTAGAAAAATGACGCCGCTATTCCTAGTCGAGTGTTGAGAGCGAGACCCATTGTCATGTACCCTATTTGGCTCACGATGTGGAACGAGAGAACCCGGCGAAACTCGTTCTGAGCAACGGCACCAAGCACACCCGTGATCATGGTCAGCCCGGAGATTGAGATGAGCAGTTGATTGGGCTCGCCCAATGGAAGCGGAAACAGAAGGGTGAAAGTTCGAATCAGGGCATATACTCCGACCTTGGTCAGAAGCCCAGCGAATAGCGCCGAGACAGCCACCGGCGGAGCGGGATAGGAGGCAGGTAGCCAGAAGAAGAGTGGGAATATCGCGGCTTTCAGACCAAAAGCTCCGAGAAGCAAAAGTGAAATAGGTTGAGCGACTGCGGCGAGGACTGGATCTGAGAGCTTCAAGGAGAGGTGAGCGAAGTTTAAACTACCCGTGTTTCCGTAAAGTAGACCTACTGCGATCAGAAATAGCATGGAACCGAGCAGATTCATCACGACGTAGGGCACTGTTCCCGCAATTTGGGAACGGGATCTGCCCATGGACAGAAGAACGAATGACGAGATCAGCAGGACCTCGAACCAGACATACAAATTGAAAATGTCTCCGGTAAGAAAGGCCCCGTTTATACCGAATAAGAGAAGTAGCGTTACCGGATAATATCCGAAAGCTTGACGTTCCCGATCGATGGTCTGCAGCGAATAGGTGACACTCGCTAGTCCAATTAGCCCGGTGATCACAACCATGGTCCCAGAAAGAATGTCCGCCACGAAGGTGATTCCATAAGGAGCAGGCCAGGAGCCTAATTGGAGCACTTGGATTCCGCTAGCGAGAATCTCCTTCAGCAACAGGACGGATGAATAAAGGAGAAATGCGGCTCCAACGAACGATATACGCCGCTGCATTGCCAAATGTCTCCTGGTCAGTAGCCCTATTCCGGCCGTCAAAAATGGAACGAGAATCGGCAGCGCCATCAATAAGTTCATAGAACGCTCTCGTTCTCGCTCTCGTTAGTGATGACGTCAGGATTCAAAGACTTTAGATCGCGATGGGTTCGGTAGGTAAGTGCCACCAGGAAAGCCAGGAGCCCGAAACTAATGACTATCGCCGTCAATATCAGCGCCTCCGGCAAGGGATTTGCGAAACTCGTCGTGAGGTTTGCTGCGTCCTGTGGAATGAGGGGAGGGGTACCGCGGGTCATTCTTCCGCTGGCGAAGATCAGGAGATTCGTGGCATTGGAGAGAATTGATATGCCGAAGATCAGCTTTACAAGGTGTTCTTGCAGAACGAGATAGAGACCTATCGCGAACAAGCTTCCTATAATGAGTGCCAGGAAAGCCTCCATCAGCTTTCCTCCTCTTCGAGGATGAGAATAATCGTGAGCGCTGTTCCGAGGACGACAAAGTACACGCCCAAGTCGAAAAAGAGCGGAGAACCGATCTCGAGCTTGCGTCCCTGCTCAAGATCCATGATTAGCCATGTGCCGGTCAGAAAAGCTTTCTTTCCAAACAGGGCTATAAGACCACTGACGGCGGCGAGGCCAAGTCCAAGGGCGATAAATGTTTGCGGCTCAAGTCCCAGGCTTTTTCTGACCGATGTTTCACCGAATGCGATTCCGTACAGAGCCCATGCACTCGCGGCCACCAGGCCGCCAACAAACCCTCCGCCTGGCGCATTGTGCCCTCGCAGAAGCAGAAAGATCGAGTAGAGCAAAAGCAAGGTGATTAGAAACCTGCTCGCGGTCCGAAGAATCAAGGAGGTCATGGTACCCTCGATGCTTCGGTTTTTATCCGGACTAGTCCAAAGATGCCGATGGCGGCTACTCCAAGAACCGTAATCTCGCCTAAAGTATCCAAAGCACGAAAATCCACCAAGATGACGTTTACGATATTTCTTCCATGCGCCAGAGGAACGCTATTGTTCGAGAAGAAGTCGCTCAACGACCGGTCAAGCGGCTGTTTTAATGTGTTCCACACCAAGCTTGTCATGAGTGTGCCGAACGTAGCTGATAAGACGAGGGTTAGCGCGGTTCTGAAGGGGCGTGGAACAACGCGCGCGTGCTCGGGAAGCTTACTCAGCACCAGCGCCAGGACAATCACCGTCATGGTTTCGACAAGAAACTGAGTCATCGCTAGGTCGGGAGCTCCGTATAGAACGTATGTCAATGCAATCGCATAGCCGAGAACTCCCAAGGAAACGACTGCAACCAGAGGCAAACGCGTCTTTGCGGCATTCAAGGCACCCAGAATCATTAGAAATCCAAGTACCCACTCGTAATAGAGAATGCTCCTGAAGTCCGATAACGCCCAATTCAACCACTGCTCCGATCCGAACGCAAGCAGGATGATCATCAGCGATCCGAGCAGCCAAGACAGATAGGCGAAAAGACTGCCGCTTTGAAGGAAGTGGGTTTGCTTCGCGGCGAGCGTTTTCAGAAGCTTGAGGAGAATGTGATATCCGTGCCGCGGGGTCAGTGAGGCGGTTCTGCCGACAATCGAGCGCAGTAAGATTCCGAGACGATGTCGCTGATAATAAATCAGAAAGCCGCCGACTGCTGAGATGGAACTTAGCGCAAGCGGAGGACTAAGGCCGTGCCAAATGCTGAGCGACACCTCTATGCGATGACCGAGAATAGCGCTGGACGCGACACCAGCAAGCTTCGCAAAAACGTCGGGAGCGAATCCGAAGACGATGCCAAGCAGAGCGAAAACAACCGGAGCGATCAAAAGGTTTAGGGACGTTCCGTGTTTGTTTTGCGTCGTGTTCGGGGTGAAGAACATGCTAACGCCGACAAGTAGCGCAAGTGCCGTGAGTGCCATCATCGAAACCGTCGTCGCGACGAGGAAAACCCACGGAGCTGAATCCGAATCCAATAGGCTTCCGTAGACGAGTTCCTTGCCGATGAACCCGAAAAAGAGCGGCATTCCCGCCATTGAAAGGCAGCAGAGCGCGGCGGAGAGGGCAGTCAATTTCATTGTTCGAAACAGGCCTGACAGGGCGTTTATGTGACGAGAGCCAGTCGCGTGATAAACGATTCCGGCAACCAGAAAGAGGCCGCCTTTATAAAGAGCGTGAATAACGAGATACGCGACGAGTGCATTGACAGCGATCGGTGATCCAATTCCCAAAAGCAAAACGAGAAGGCCGAGAGCAATTAGGGTAAGATAGGCGAGGATAAGTTTCATGTCTCTTTGTTGGAGCGCCATAAAGGAACCGGTGAGCAGTGTCAGGGTGCCTGCCGTAGTGAGCAGCAGGAACCAAGCGTCGGAGCCACCTAGAGCGGGGTTAAGGCGTCCCAGGAGAAATATTCCCGCTTTTACCATCGTGGCAGAATGAAGGTAGGCGCTGACTGGAGTGGGAGCTTGCATCGCGCTTGGAAGCCAGAAGTGAAATGGAAATTGCGCGGATTTGGTGAGCGCTCCGAGCACAATTAAGATGAGAGCGGGAAGGTAGAATGCGTGAGTTCGGATTTCCACGCGGTTTTCGATGAGCTTGGGAATTTCGTATGTGCCCGTGATCAGGAAGAGAAGTATAAAACCCGCCAGCATCGCGAGACCACCGGCGCTCGTGACGAGAAGTGCTTGGGTGGCCGCGCTCCGGGCTTCACCACGCTCGTTTTCAAATCCAATAAGGAAGAATGAAGCGATGCTGGTCAGCTCCCAAAAGATGAAAGTCAGAATTAGATTGTTCGAGAGAACGAGTCCGAGCATTGAAGCCATGAAGAAAAAGAAAAAGGAGTAGAACCTGCCCAGGTACTTATGGTCCTGCAGGTAGCTGCTGGAATATATAAGGATGAGGGTGCCAATCCCGGAGATCAGGAGTGAGAAAAGGAGGCTCAGCCCATCGAGCGCGAATGATAAGGCGATTTTCGGCTCGCTCAGCCATGCGAATTCCTGAAGAATGATGCTTCCGCTAGTTATTGAAGGGAGCTGTGCGAAAAAGTAGAGCGTCAGAGCCCCGGAAATCGTCGCCAGAGGCCAGATCGCATGTCGCTTCAAGAGGAAGTAGGCGAAGGGCGCGATGACGGCAGCGGCAAAGCCCGATAAAACAGGGTGTATGAGCTGGAAAGTCGAAATCTCTGACACGGATGCCCCTTTGCGAACGAACCGGCGAGATATGCACGGCTGATGCCGGCAGTCGGCAACACCGGCGGCTTAAGCCGCCTTGTTCGCAGCGTGGGGTTGGCCGCTGCTCTGACCCGACTCACGGTTGTGTTGCAGAAAAGGCTCGAGAAATCGAGTTAACTCGACGGGAACGAGAAGCTTCGTGGCTTGCGATCCTCCGATCTTGCGGAGCGTCTCAAGGTATTGGAGCGACATGGTTTTGCTGTCGACGAGGCGAGCGGTTTGAAAGACTTTATCCAGGGCCAGTGCAAAACCTTCGGCGCGCAGAATCTCAGCCTGCCTTTCGCCTTCAGCCCCCAAGATGGCCGCTTGTCTTTGACCTTCCGCCACCCGGATCGCCTGTTCTTTACGTCCTTCCGCTTCGAGAACCATGGCGCGGCGGTTTCGTTCGGCCGACATTTGTCTGGTCATCGCCTGTTGGATCTCTTGCGGTGGAATGATCTCTCGAATTTCGACTGCCGTGACTTTGATTCCCCACCTGTTCGTAATTTCATCGAGTTTACCGCGAAGTGCTTGATTTATCGTTTCTCGCTTCGACAGTACCTCATCAAGCGCCATCCCACCCACCACGGCACGAAGCGTTGTGATTGCGATACCTCGAGAGGCCCCGACGTAGTATTCCACATTGAGAACGCTCGGAAGAGCATCGACGATTTTCATATAAACAAGAAAGTCGATGGAAACCTGCGCGTTATCCTCGGTAATACAAGTTTGCGGTGGGACGTCAAAAAAGGTTTCACGGAGATCCACGCGGACCCCGCGGTCAATGAAAGGAATCAGAAGGACCAATCCAGGGCCACGTTCCCCGAGTAGGCGGCCGAGCCTGAATACGATCAGTCGCTGGTATTCCGGAACTATTCGGATCGCCATAATGGTCAAGATGAGCACCGGGGCGAAAATCAGCCCGACCAGAATCGATGTTTGGATATTCATGGCATAGTCCTCCTGTATTTGACCTTGAGAGTCACTCCTTCCACGGCAGTCACCTCGACCCGCTCTCCTTCCGGAATGGTTTGCGACGCGAGTTGGTCCTCCGGTTCGATGACAGCGCTCCACTCTTCGGTGCCCAGTCTCACCCTGCCTTCAGGAGCAAGCGGTATGCTAACGACGGCGATCTGGCCAACCAGCGTTTGGGATCCTGTTGCAAGGGGGAGGTGACGAGATCGTAGGATAGCTCGAAGCACCAGAACGCTGAAGGAAGCCATAAAGACGGAAATTCCAGCAATTAGCCACGGATTGAGGGCGACACGCGGCATGCTGGGAGAAACCGGGTGTAGGGGTCGATAAAGGATGAGAGAACCTAAGATAAACGCCACCATGGCAGCAACTCCCAAGAACCCGAAGCCTTCAGTCTGAAGTTCAAAAATCAGCAAGGCGATCCCTATGGCGAGGAGTGCCGCGCCTACCCAGTTGAAAGGAAGGCTTCCGAGCGCCGCGAAAGAGATGAGCAGCGATATTGCTCCCGTGACACCGGGAAAGATCATTCCAGGGCTATAGAGTTCAGCGATAATTCCGATGAACCCCAGAGTCATGAGCAGATATGCGATGTTGGGGTCGGTGATCGCGTGCAGAATGCGCTCGGCGAAGTTCATGGATTTTTCGATCACCTTCGCGTTCTTGGTTCTTATCTTGATAACTCCGGCCGCCAGGCTGACTTTTGAACCATCAATGCTCTGCAGTAGACTGCCGCGATTTTTCGCCGTCAGATCGATGACGTTTAACTCGTCAGCTTCTTCGGCAGTGATGGAAACACTTTTGCGAACTGCGGATTCAATCCATTTCGCGTTCCGCCTCCTTTGAAGGGCGATTGAACGGGCAAGAGCGGCCGCATCATTAACTACTTTTTCAGTGACGGCGCCGCGGGTTTCTTTTTCTTTTTCGCCACCCAGACTCACCGGGTGTGCCGCGCCGATGTTTGTTCCTGGCGCCATCGCGGCGAGATGGGCGGCAATGGTGATGAACATCCCGGCCGAGGCGGCACGCCCGCCCGGAGGGGTAACATAGACAATAACAGGCACCCTGGAGTTCAGAATGGTCTGAGTCATTTTGCGCATCGAACTTTCAAGCCCACCCGGTGTATTGAGTTCCAGGAGAATGGCTCTGGGAGGCTGGTTTTGATGCGCGATCTTGAAATGTGCCTCGAGGTATCTGGCACTCAGCGGGTTAATTACGCCATCGATCCTGAGTACCCAAATCTCGTTGGTTGCGTCCGCGCCGGCGCTCGATGTCTTGAATTCCTGGCAAAAGGGTCTCGCTTCCGAGAAGACCAGGAGAAGAGAAAAGATGAGGATGAAAAAAAATGTGCGTCGAAAGGGCATGCCGATGACTCGTGAACGGCGGATGCAAAATACAGCCCGGAACTGTCCAGCCGCGGAGCCTACCGCGCAGATCCATGAAGGCGTAAGAGGTGACGCAGCAGTCGGTTGATTTGCGACTGTCGCCGAAGATAGTACGCGGCCAACGAGTCTTTTTTCATTCCAACGCGAACGGTCACGAAGCGCCGATCGTCCGTGGTAAAAACATCCTCGTCGGTGTGGTCGTCACCGACAAAAAAGCCGAACTTCGCGCGGGAGTGCGCGATAAGGTTGCTGAGGGCGATCCCTTTGTGGGGGCCGCAGTTCGGAACAATGTTGAAAACGAGTTTGCCGGGAATGATTTTCGCGCCGTGGTTTACCGTCTGGAGAGCGTCGAGAATGCGCTCGCGAGCAAGCTTCTTCGCCGTCGAGGCTCTGTAATGAAGAGCGAGCGAAACGCCCTTATCTTCAAGGACTATTCCCGTGTCCCGAAAGTCATCCAGGAAAGGGCTCAGAATGCACTTCCAAGTATTGCAGATGTTCTCAAGCTCGCGAACCGATGAAATGCCAGGAATCCCTTCCAACCCGTGATTGCCGACCAGATATTTCGGTCCTGATGGAATTCGCCGTCTCAAGTCAGCCAGGCTGCGGCCGGAAATCACCGCCGTCGGAACAGCGGCGCTGAGTCTCATGAAAAGCGATTCGGTTTCTTCGGACATTCTTGCCCGGCCTGGTTCGGAGACGATTGGCGCGAGGGTGCCGTCGAAATCAAATGCATAGAGTGCTTCGGATAAGCTCAGTGACTCGAGGACACGGACGTTTGCTCTTGAGAAGAGATATTTCATCTTCATTTCTCGGCTGAAAAATACCGCAGTCCGCTTTCCCGAAGTTTTCCGAAAAAGCGATTTTGCTGCCTGATACGAGCGGCATCAATGAGCATCCGCCCGGCCCATCGGAATATATTGAATTCCTGAAGCAGTCCTCGCATGCTGCGCATTCGGTCACGCTGTTCGCGCTCGGGCATGTTGAGCGCGCCAGCCAGAGCTTGGGCGCACTGGTCTATATTGTAGGGGTTAACGATCACGGCTTCCGGAAGTTCACGAGAGGCACCGGCAAATTGACTGAGAACAAGGACACCTTGCTCGTCGTCGCGGGCCGAGACAAACTCCTTTGCGACTAGATTCATCCCGTCATGCAGACTGCTTACAAAACACAAGTCCGAGGCCCGAAAATACTCGAAGATTTGCTCAGATCCGTGGTGTTCGGCCTTGAGTATGATCGGGTTCCAGCTTGAGGTCGCGAACCGTTGGTTAATCTGTGAGGCCAGCGCTCTTACCTGATTTTCGAAACTTTGATACTGGGTAATCGATGAGCGAGTGGGTGCGGCGATCTGTACGAAGGTGAACTTGCCGATCCATTCTGGAAAGAGCTCGAATAGCCTTTCGATGGTGACAAAGCGTTCCAGAATGCCCTTCGTATAATCCAGTCGATCGACACCAATCCCGATCTTGCAGTCCGGAGCGATGTCGTTGGCCCGGCGAACGGCCTTTCGGCAGTCCGGGATTGGTTTTTGGCCTTTCAGCCAGCGGGAGGGCCACTCAATGGAGATCGGATACGAGTTGATCGCCGTGAGTTTTTTTTCAAGTGAAACGGTCGAGGTTTCACGGTCGATGCGGCATTCCATGAAGCGATCGACCGAATCGAGGAAGTTGTTGCAATGAAACCGGGTGTGAAACCCAAGAATGCTGCTTCCGAGAATTCCTTCCAGGATCTCCTCACGCCAGGGGCAGATTCCGAAGGCTTCCGGATTCGGCCAGGGGATATGCCAAAACGAAATAATGGTCGCGTGCGGAAGCTTTTCACGCACCATTCTGGGCAATAGAGCGAAGTGGTAATCTTGGACAAGAACGACGGGATCTTCGGTTTTCGCCTCGCTGACCACCGCCTCGGCAAATTTCCGATTCACTTGAACGTATTTTTCCCAATCGGACGTGCGAAAAATCGGACGGGTGTGCGCAATGTGGCAAAGAGGCCACAGCCCTTCGTTCGCGAATCCGTAATAGTAGCCTAGTTCCTCTTCTCGCGAGAGCCAAACCCGGCGGATTCTATACGCAGGTTTGTCTGGAGGAACCATGACGTGGTCATTTTCATCCACGGCCTCCTTGTCGGCTGTTCCACTGCCGTGCGCGATCCATGTTCCGGAGCATGCCCGCATGATGGGTTCTAACGCGGTCACCAATCCGCTAGCGGGCACCTGGACGATGACTTTGCCTTCTTTATGATTGTGGATGTAGGGTTCACGGTTGGAAACGATGAGAATCTCGTCCCCCGCGAGTTCATTGTGCAGGAGTTCCTTGAGGGTCCGCGGGCTCCAGCTGATTTGAAGTTCATCGCGAATTTTGCGATCCCGTTCCAGATCCCGAACGAGCGCCCTGACATCCTTCAGGACTGGCTTGAGTTCATGGGCTTGGGACAGCGGACGAACCAGACCTTCGCCTTTCAGTATGGCCCTGATCCCCGATATCCATCCTTTCCAGCTGAGCTGCGCGATAAAGACAGTTACGAGGGATATGACTGCTCCGAGAATCAGGAATAAATAGAATATATATCGTCTTGTTAATTCGCTCCGGCCTTCGACAAAACTCATGTCGTGAATGACGATGAGTCTGCCATTTTCAGGAAAGTCGTCCTGTAGCGGGCGAAATGAGACGTGGACGGCACCTTTCTTGAGTCGGAGCAGTTCAGGGCGGGCGGAGTTGGTCCCGTGGCACTCGATACCGGCTGGGAATGTCTGGGTTTTGTAAAGCAGCCGGTTCGTATTATCGCAATATCCCAGGGCGAACAGCCGCTCGTCCTTCGTGAACCGCTCAAATAGCGATTTTATCTTATGAGCTTCGTTTTTTTCGATCAACGGGGCTAAGGGTTCCTGTATTGTCGTGCTGATGAGCTGCGCGCGAAGGTCGAGATCGCGAATGAACCATTGCTTCGTCAGCTCATCCGCCAATGGGACTAGTCCGTATGCCATGAGAGTTAGGATCGCGGCGAGGGGAATGATAAAACGTAAGGAAAGTCTCATTAGCCAAGCGTAAAATACTTTGATAGCATACGAAAATAGGTATTTATGAAAGGAGTGTTGTTTGTATCCCTACGGACTTATCGGCAACTGCCAGGCATCGGCTCTGGTGAATAATGACGGCTCAATAGACTGGCTTTCTTTTCCAAACCCGGATAGTCCACCGGTTTTCGGTCGGCTACTTGACGAGGACGGGGGAGGGTTCTCGATTGTTCCGGAAGGGAAGTTTCGGTCTGAACAGCGCTATCTTCACAACACGAACGTTTTGGTGACCACCGTCGAACAGGCGGACGGGAGCTCTTATCAGATTACCGATTTTTTCCCCCGCTTTCTGCAGTACGGGCGAATTTACCGCCCTAATTCGCTTTTCAGGATCATTGAAAAGAGGTCGGGGAGCCCCGTTATTCGCGTATCCTGTCGGCCGATCGAAGGATGGGAAAAGAGGCCGGCGAAGAGGATCAGGGGGAGCAGTCATATCCGCTGGGAGATTCGAAATGAAGATCTCAGGCTCCTGACCAATATGTCACTGACCTATTTGGTCGAGGAGACCCCGTTCGTCCTGGAAGAACCCGTCTATTTGGGACTCTCCTGGGGGCTCGGAATCGAAGATGACATTGCGCGCGTGTCTCGGCAATTCCTGGAGCAAACGATCGATTATTGGCGGACTTGGGTCAAACACTGCTCGATTCCGTCTTTGTACCAGAAAGAGACGATTCGTTCGGCCCTCACTTTGAAGCTCCATTGCTTCGAGGACACCGGGGCGATTCTCGCCGCAAGTAGCACGAGTCTGCCGGAGGAAATCGGAGGGAATCGAAACTGGGATTATCGGCACTGTTGGCTCCGCGACGCTTACTTCGTGCTTTCAGCTTTTCGGAGTCTCGGGCATTTCGAGGAAATGGAGGGCTTTCTCAAGTTCTTGCTCAATGCCGCTCATAGCCGGGAAAAAACTCAGTTGAGCCCGGTTTATAGTCTAGCGCAGTCCCTCCCTCTTCCGGAGACGGAACAGTGCGGGTGGCGCGGTTATAAAGGAAGCGTTCCGGTTCGGAATAATAATCAGGCCGCGGAGCATGTTCAGAATGACGTCTATGGCGAAATGATTCTCACGCTCGCACCGATATTCCTGGACGAACGATTTTATCATTTGCGAACGAAGGCACACGAGGATCTGATTTCCCATTTGGCTGGTCTTTGTGGTCACTACGTTTCCAAACACGATGCGGGTCTTTGGGAACTCAGAAATGGTTGGCAGGAACATTCATTTTCCAATCTTATGTGCTGGGCCGGGTTGGATCGCGCGCAAAAGATCCGGGAAGCCGGCTATTTCGGCAAGGGACCTGATTTTTTCCAGATGAGGGAGAAGGCGGAAAGAGCGGTTCGAGCGGCAGTACACGAGGGTTCGGTCAGGAATGGTCCGAAGGATCCCAGTCTGGATTCGGCGCTGTTGCAGCTTCCGATTCTTCGCTTTCCCGATGCTGAGATCAATGCAGCTACGGTTCGCAAGATAAGGGACGACCTCATGATTGAAGAACACGGCTTCCTCTACCGCTATAAGAGAAAGGATGATTTTGGCACGCCAGGATCAGCTTTCCTGGCGTGCTCATATTGGTTGGTTCAGGCGCACGCCGCGCTCGGACAGATTGATCAGGCGACCGACATCATGGGACGCACGATTCAGGCAGCTAATCCGCTCGGGTTGCTTTCGGAGCACTACGATCCCACCCTGCGAGAGCAGCGGGGGAATTTTCCGCAAACCTATTCACACGTGGGCCAGATCAACAGCGCTTTCGCGATCAGCCCCGCGTGGGATTGCGTCTTGTGACTATTTGCTATCGGGCAAAAGCGCATTTCTGAGGGCCGTGTGAAGGCTGCTCGTGGCGCTTCTTACTTTGCTTTCGATGAAAGGGTGCTGAAAAGCGGAGTGGAAGTCCTGCAGATCGTAGCCGCCGAGCTGAGATTGAGATTTCACGATGGGGAGCTTCGCATAGAGTTCAATCGCTTCGTTCATCGCGGCTTCTGAGTCCCGCATGACCTGCTGGACGGTTTCGCTGTCAAGATAAGGGACTTTTAGCAACTTCTCCCGCAGCTCGGCCAATCGCAGACTTTGCGCTTCGCGCGCCAGGCGCTGACCTTCAACCATGAAGGGACGCAGTTTTGCGAGCAGAGTACGCGCTTTAATTTCGTCATCACCCTGTACGTACTTGCGTGCGCTATTGTCGACGTAGCGCTCGCCAAGCAGGGCTTCCAACGTGGCAATCGCTCCGTTCAAACCCCAACCGATTTTCAGCGAGGGCTCGACCTTGAGGGCCAGATTAAACGCGTCGTACGTGTCTCCCAAATATTTGTCGTAAGTTGCGTTGAGGTATTCCTCAATGGGCATTGGAACTGTCACGGCTCCGCTGATATTGATTCCAAGTCCCACCAGGAAGCGGACCACCTCGTAAGCGGGAACGGAGCCGAGGAGGGGCGTGTAGCGGATTCCCAGACCTTTCGAAGAGAATTCGTAATCAATCTCCGGGTTCTTGCCGAATCCCAGTTCGTCGGCGGTTTCCAGGAAGCGCAGTACCTTCATACCCGTGTTCTGCGTTATGAGATAGCCCAGGAAGTCGCGAGTTTTCTTGCTGCTCACGACTTCTGGGTGCTGGTAACGGGCAACAAGATAAAAGAACTCGTGCATGATCAGCACCGCTTTGCTGAGGCGTGAGTGGGAGGTGTGGGTGTTTTTCAAGTTAAAAAGGCGCTCATCAAAATGAATGTAGACGATGCGCTCGGTGATGATCTCATTATAAGCCATGGTGGTAAAAGTGCAGGCCGGGCTGTTGAGCTCGATCTCAAGATCGGCATCACGCGTTTGGCGAACTGGATTTGAGTGGAACCGTAACGCCTCATCCACCATTACTTCCTCGCGCAAGCCTCGCATCGTGTCTCGCTGCTCATTCGAAACAGATTCCATACGCTTTTCAATGCGCTGGAAAAATTCCGAAATCGCCTGGGCATCGTCGATCCGTTCGTCGTTGCTGATGGGTACCATCTCCGGTGCGCGAGGCGGGAAGCCGCGAGGCTTACGCGCCTGGTACAGATCAACCATCTCAATAAAGTTGATGTGTTCGAGTTCCGCGTCCTGGATAACGCCACCGTTCGCGCGAACGCGATCAGCGATTGCGGGGTGAGCGAAACAAACGACCGCATTTCCGCCTCCGCTGCTTTCGCCGCCAGCACGGGCCTGCGCGAGCGGGGTAAGTGTGATGAGTCCCATCAGCATAAAAAAATCAGACCGAAACATGGAAAGCTCCTTATCAATACGGCCCCGTTGGGAGGCCTTGGTTTACAAAACCGAACTGAATTAGTCAAGCATCAGTGGTTTTTGTGAATTCACTGTTCTCTGGTTTCGATATTTATGTTGGATGGGCTGCCCGGGGTAGGAGATCTTTATTAAACATCACGCGCGAATTTGAGTAAAAATTAAAATTCTAGTAAAATAACCTCATGAACAAAGGCTTATTCGAGTTGGATGATTATAAAGAATACCTTGCTCACGTCATCCGCTCGCGTCCCAAAGCGGGACATGGCGAGAAATCTCGCATCGCGCAAGCGCTTCAATGCCACGTTGCTTATGTGTCCCAGGTGCTGAACGGTCCCGCCCAGTTCAGCCTGGAGCAGGCGGAAATGCTCAATCGGTACCTCGCCCACAGCGAGACGGAGTCGGAATATTTTCTCCTGCTCGTCCTGTATGGGCGTGCCGGTACTGCGAATTTGAAGGAGCATTATCGAAAGAAGGTGCTCCAAGCCCAAGAGCAACAGTTGTCACTGAAGAATCGGCTCGAATTCAAAAAGACGCTCACTCTCGCCGATCAGGCTCGCTACTACAGCGCATGGCATTTTGCGGCGATTCACCTGTTGATCGCCATCCCGCAATTTCAGACTAAAGACGCTTTGTATCGTAGGCTAAAAATTTCGATGAAAAGAATTTCCGAGACACTGAACTTTTTTGTTGAATGCGGATTGGCTACGGAAGACCGGGGCAGCTTCAAACCCGGCGTGACGAGCATCCATCTCGGGAATGATTCACCCATGATCAGCCAGCATCACACGAATTGGAGGATGCAGGCGATTCAATCTTTTGAGCATGAAATTCCGGAAGAGCTACATTATTCGTCCGTCGTATCGATCGCGCGCGCGGATATGCCAAAAATACGCAAAGCTCTCACGCAAGCCGTTGAGGAAGTCAGGCGAATCGTGCGCGACTCGAAAGAAGATGATCTCTGCTGTTATTCGATAGATTTCTTCCGCGTTGCCGCTGGTAATTCGAGTTGAGAGTAAGGTGCAATTGATATCGAAGTGGGACGCGGGAATGTTTTAAAAATCGGCAAACCGGAGCGTTCAGTCAATTCCGCGACCGGCGCTTTCATGGAGGACTGTGCTTAGCTCTCTAACTACGCAGTTACTGAGCGTTGAAGCGGGAGCACGTGATTTCATAAACGCCCGCAACTCCTGCGACGATCCCGTGTTGAACTCCACGAAGGTCCTGCCATCCGAAATATTTGTTCGAATTTCACGGACATCCCCGGCATTCGTCAGAGGAATGGCCGCGAATTCGCCTTGCGGCTGAGAAGGCGGGGTCAGAAACCAGACGGTTCCTTCATGGTCCATTCCGACAATTCCTGCTCCTGTCGGATTAGGATGTATCGACTTCAGTGCAGGCGGAATTAACTCGTCTTTCCAGCGGAAGCGACTGGCTACCACGACGGTCTTTCGATCTGCGCTGATAAAGTTGACGCCCTTCGTGTTTTCGCCAAGGGTTACGAAAACATTCCCTTTGGCATCCATGAATGCGTGTTCATAGCTGATACCGTTTGGTGGCGGGAGAAGTCCGGAGTCCTTCCATTTGTCTCCAAGCTTCAGTTCTACGCGCGATTTGTCCAGTATCCGTATGGCTGTTACATTTTGTGAAAGTCCGTTGCGTAGAGCCTCCAGGGTCGGCGTTGCGCCCCCGGTGATCTTTCGAAGCTCCGGGTGATCGCGCCAGAAGGGAAATGAGAGGACTTCTTTGAGCTTATCGTCCACGCTCCAGTATTCATTGATATCGGAAGGTTGTTTCAGAAACCAATGAAGCATTTCAAGAGCTTCGGGGTCTTTTTGCCAGGCA
>MEQK01000066.1:0-13726 GCA_001770175.1 Bdellovibrionales bacterium RIFOXYD1_FULL_55_31
TTTCTTAACTTTTCGAGATATCCCTCGAGTCGAATTCACATTAAAATGTTAGGGAATACAGGTACTTATGTAAAGTGAAAAACCGAGAATTCATAATGAAAATAGTCGGGGCGACGGGAATCGAACCCACGACCTCTTGCACCCCATTTCAGCGAGCGAAAAGCTGCGATCTCTGAAATCACTGTATTTCACATCCATTGAGCACACGGCGTCACCCTTGAGACGATGCACGCACAAAATATGCGGTGAAATTAGGGGTAATAGGGCACGCCCGACCAAAGAACGCCGAGAATATCAGCCGCGGGCTTCGAAGAACAAAAGGAAGGTCGAGCGGATCAAAAATTACATCCAAGACTCCGCCCTTCGCCGTGACATATTCTTCAAGGAAACGAAAATTTGCAACGGGAATCCAGGTGTTGAAGTAGTACTCTGGCTGAGTGGACAGGAGTTCGACTCCAAAGCCCTTCGCAAGCTTCAGGAGTGCCGTTCGCGATAGAGTGTGAGCATGGTACGGCAAATGGAGATTGAATTGGAGGCGTCGCGTATCCGAAAAGCGAATCCGTTCTGAATCAGGGGTGCAGAGGCAGATGGTGCCGCTAATGGCGCAGAGGCGAACGAGTTCACCGAAAAGTGCGCGCGGATCTTGAGCGTGCTCGATTACGTCTTGAGCGAGGACAAAGTCGTATGTCCGTTGCAGCGTTTCCTTTTCAGTAAATTCTTTCGAATAGGGATCATAGCCGGAAATCGAATAGCCCTGTTCGCGGAGGAAACGGACAAAGTGCCCGGAGCCACAACCATAATCGAGGATCTGGTGATGGCATTTTAAGCCGTTTTTCTTCAAATACCTCAACCGAACCGCATAGGTCCTTCGCATGATTGCATCATACCGCTGCCGATGGATGGGATAATTTGCATACATTTCGGCCGAAGGAGGCGTTATGCAATGAATCGTGGAGCATCTCGGACAACGCCAAACCGTAAAAACTTGATCCTGAAATTGTCGAGTTGACCCTCGAACTTGAGTAATACAATCAGAAGGCGGAAAACCCTCATATTCGCAAAGGTTACAATAGTTCGACTTCAAGAGGTATTTGCCCGCTTTTTTCGACTGGTGATTTAATGGTCGGGGCGGCGGGATTCGAACCCACGACCCCTTGCACCCCATGCAAGTGCGCTAGCCAGGCTGCGCTACGCCCCGACGAAAAGCAAAGTAACGAACCGATCGTTCCAAGTCAAGAAACAAGGCAGTGACAAGAATAACGGCCAAGCCGCCTAGCGAATCCCTGCTACGAAACCGCTGGCCAAAGCCGCGCGCATGCGCCGCGGACGGCGCTCTTCGGCTGAACCTTCGATGATTTCGTAGTTGTCGGCGTCCTTGAAAATCGCGGCCAAAAGCTGACTGTGAAGATCGTGCCCAGCTCTATGCAGTCGGAAAAAACCCCGAACGGCAACGCCAGCCAACTTGAAATCGCCGAGCGCATCCAGAACCTTATGCCTCGCGAATTCATCGGCGTATCTCAGTCCACCCGGATTCAGAACCGAAGCATCGTCAAGCACCACGGCGTTTTCCAGAGACCCGCCCCGAGCCAAACCCATGCGCTTCATCGTTTCGACGTCACGAAGAAAGCCGAACGTCCGCGCGCCGGCCAATTCCTCAAATTCAGTCCTGTCTTCCTGATAATGAAATTCCTGGTACCCGATTGCCGGATGTTTCCACTCGATCGAGCCGTGAATCTCGAACTGCCCTGAAGGCTCGGCAATCGCCCATTTATCGTCGCTCCCGATCTGAACTTTTCTTCTCAGCACCAAAGTAGGCCGAATCTGTCGCTGAGACTCGATCCCGGCGGACAAAATCGCTTCCATGAACGGAGCCGCGCTTCCATCGAGAATCGGCAACTCCGGACCATTCACCTCGACCGTGGCATTATCGATCGCCAAGCCCTGAAAAGCAGCGAGCAGATGCTCGACGGTGCTGACGCTGATCCGACCGCGTCCGATCGTCGTCGCGAGCTGTGTATTGATAACGTTTTTGTAATGAGCAACCACGTGGGGCGTGCCTTCGAGGTCTGTCCTAACGAAGCTGATCCCCTGATTCGCTCGCGCAGGCTTGATCGTGAGGATGACGGGAGTTCCAGAATGTAACCCGATTCCGGTGAGTGAAACTGCTTCCCTGAGGGTTTGTTGAAAAGTCATTTACATCCTCGTGTAACCGGCTACAGAGCAAGGCTCGTGCCCGAGCTGTAAAGAAGAAAACAATCTTGCCTGCAAAAACTCACTGACTCGTAATCTGTAATGATAACAAAATAATAGCAGAAATTGCTCGCTGCGTCAACGACTCCCGTTTGCGTTCCTTTCCGATAACGAAATCAAATGTGTGTTCTTTTGGTCACACTCGATACGGAAGCCCGTGTGGGAATAAAGCCACAGAATGGCCGACCTAAGTCCCTAAAAAAAGGAATCCTGCCCGCCGTTGCTCTTCTCAGCCCAGCTCTTTCCGAGATGCTCGTAAGCGATTCGCGTGGCCATCCGTCCGCGAGGGGTCCTCTGGAGAAAACCCTGCTGAATCAGATAAGGTTCGTAAACATCCTCGAGAGTGTCACGTTCTTCACCGATCGCCGAAGACAGGGTTTCGATACCGACCGGACCGCCGTCAAATTTTTCGATAATGGTCAGGAGAAGCTTGCGATCCATCATATCAAGACCGCGAGGATCAACCTCAAACAACGACAACGCCGCCTGTGCGACGGCTCGGCTCACGAGCGGGGTACCCGACTCCACGGCTGTCCTGACCTGCGCGAAGTCGCGCACCCGCTTCAGCAGCCGGTTGGCAATTCGCGGAGTTCCACGTGATCGTTTCGCGATCTCGTTAGCTCCTGACTCATCCACGCGTATGCCGAGAAGATTGGCTGAACGATGAACGATTTTTTCCAATTCCTCGATCGGGTAAAAATCGAGCCGCAGCTGTACCCCGAAGCGATCTCTGAGCGGGCTCGAAAGAAGCCCGGTTCGGGTCGTGGCTCCCACGAGCGTGAACTTCGGGAGATCGATCCGAAGCGTCCGCGCGGCGGGACCCTGGCCGATGATCAAGTCGAGTTTGAAATCCTCCATGGCTCCGTACAGGACTTCTTCGATCATTTTCTGGAGCCGGTGAATCTCGTCAATGAAGAGAACATCCCTCGGTTGCAGGTTCGTGAGAATCGCCGCCAGATCGCCCTTCTTTTCCACGTTCGGGCCGGTTACGGAATGAATCTGACTCCCCATCTCATGCGCGATGATGTGAGCCAAAGTGGTCTTCCCCAAGCCGGGGGGCCCGGCGAGGAGAACATGGTCCAGAGCATCGCCACGCTGTCTTGCCGCCTGCATGAATAACGAAAGATTTTCTTTGATCTTTTTCTGCCCGACATATTCGTCCAGAAAAGAAGGGCGGAGACTCTTCTCGAGTCCTTGCTCGGTCAGCTCCTCGGCCGGATTTTCCCGAAGATCAGGACTTAACAATCGTTTCGAATCGTTTTCCATTTTTTCTCCCGGTTACGCGAGCTGACGAAGAGCCACTCGAATCAGGTCCTCGACTTTTGAAGGCGGCGGGTTCATTTCAGCCGCCAACCGATTCAGGAGCGACGCGATGTCCTGCTCGCGATAACCCAGTCCGACGAGAGCGGTTTTAGCATCGCGAACCATTTGTCCCAGAGCTCCCGTGTGACTGGTGGAATCGCGATCACCCGATGCCACCGTCGAAATCCTGCGGCTCGAGTTTTGAACAGCATTCCAATCGCCGAACAGTCCCGCGTCTACTTTCTTTCGAAGAGGATCAGCTAACTCCAAGACCACGCGTTCGGCAGTTTTTTTCCCGATACCAGGAACGCGAGTCAAAAAATCCTTATCCCTTTCGATGATGGCCTGAATGACCTGGCTCGGCTCCGCACCCGAAACAATCCCGATCGCCCCTTTTGGACCGATCCCGGTTACCGAAAGCAGAGTGAGAAACAGATCTTTTTCCGTTCGCGAGAAGAAGCCGTAGAGATCAAGGGCGTCTTCGCGAACATGGGTATAAACGAAGAGTTCAATCCACTTCCCCTGGACGAGGCCGTAAGCGGCGCTCTGTGGAACGGTAACGGAATACCCCACCGCCCCGGCTGTTTCGTCGGAACCTCCCGTTGGAATTACCACAAGGAGACGCCCCTCTGCTTGTTCCTGAACTTTGCCGCGAAGATACCCAATCATGGTGAGTTCCTCACGAGTCCCTCGATGTGATGTCGATGCGTTTACGGTTGCCGACCTGTTCGAGTGTGATCCCGAGCGATTCCGCAAGAGACATCCGCTTCGACTTTTTGGGAATGGCGCGCTGGCCTGATACTGCCCCTCGGATGTGATGCGCATGACAGATGGCCAAAGCCAAACCGTCAGACGCGTCGAACGTCTCAAAATCCCGTTTTCCCAGGAGGAGCTCGATCATTTTTGCGACTTGCTCCTTATCCGCCTGACCATGACCAACGACGGATTGCTTCACCTCGGTCGCGCTATACTCGACTATTTCAACCCCATGAATCATTCCGGTCAAAATCGCCGCACCCCGAGCTTGCCCAAGCTTGAGAGCAGAAACCGCGTTCTTCGCAAAAAAAACTTTCTCAATTGCGAGAACACGCGGCCTGAACTCCTTGATCACCTCGGAAAGCCCCTCGTAAATCAACAGGAGCCGCTGCTCGAGAGGAATGACAGCTCTTCCACTGGTATTCGAAAGCCGAAGCGTTCCATGGGCTACATGGACAAGCTGCCCCGCAACCTGGTCGATGCAGCCGTACCCGGTCAAACGAGAACCCGGATCAATCCCCAAGATTCGCATGAGGGGATTCTAGCCTACAAAATCAGACGGTCGCCACTCCGAAATGTGTTTGCGCGAGTTCGGCGAGCTGCTGCTCTCGGTCGCGATTTCCGATGATTTCGTATGCCTTACCGAGGTCATTCAGAACCCCGAGGACGTAATCAAGGTCCTGATCCGTATGAGAAGCCATATAGCTCGTTCGAATGAGCGCGCATCCTTCCGGAACCGCCGGCCGAACGACCGGGGTAGCGAAAACGCCATGCTCGTACAGCTTCTGCGTGAAGCTGAAGGCCATGAAATCGTCGCCAATGAGGAGCGGAATAACCGGAGTCTGGCTGTTCAGGGTGTTATAACCCATCTCAACCAAACCCTTGCTCATCTTACGCGCGTTTTTCCAGAGATTTTCAAGATGTTCCGGCTCTTCTTCGACGATATTCAGGCATTCCAAAACCGTTGCCGCCGCAGCCGGTGGCATCGCCGCGCTGAACATGAAAGGCCGGGACTTGTGCTTGATGTAATGGATGACATCATTTGATCCGGCGATAAAACCGCCGATCGAAGCGAACGACTTGGAGAAAGTTCCCATCAACAGGTCGACTTTGTTCGACAGATTGAAATGGAATTCGGTGCCCTGCCCCTTTGGACCGAGAACGCCGATCGAATGAGCGTCATCGATGTAAAGGCGGCAGCGATATTTCTCGGCAAGTTCGACAGCCCTGGGCAGATTGAAGATATCACCCGACATCGAGAACACGCCATCCGCGACAATCAAAGCGCCTTCGTACTTGGAACGGCTCGTCTCGAGAACCCGTTCGAGGTCCTCCATGTTGTTGTGTTTGAACTTGAGCGTATCGCCCACGGCAACTCGGGTACCCTCGATGATCGAGGCGTGATTCTCACGATCGCTGTAAATGACGTCATTGCGGCCCATGATGGCCGAAATCGCACCCTGGTTTGAAAGGAAGCCCGTACTGAAAACAAGGCAAGCCTCCTTATTAAGGAACGCGGCAAGACGTTCCTCGAGCTCTTCGTGAAGGATAAGATTTCCGTTCAAAAATCGGGAACCCGTGCATCCGGTACCGAAGCGATCGATAGCACGTTTCGCGGAAGCCTGAACGCGCGGATGATGGGTCAGTCCAAGGTAATTGTTGGATCCGATCATCACGCGGCGTTTGCCATGGGTGACAACACTCGAACCAATCGTGGACTCAATCGGCCTGAAAAAGGGGTAAACCCCGGCAGCCTGAACCCGCTTTGCATCTTCGAAAGCTAAACACTTATCAAACAAATCCACTGTAGAGCTCATGAGTCTTGCACCTCTCGCACCTCTTTCTTAATAGAAGGTCTCTGTAGAAGATCATCTCTGCTAACATCGCAGGCGTTGACTTGTCAATGAAGCTTATCCGCCTGGAATAACTAGAAAAAGCAAACATTTCAAGAGAGATAAGATTTCGCTCAAGTTCTTCGCTCAAAAACCGATAAGCAATTAAGCGGAACTGTAGGTTCTCCCATGGGCGCATGGGGGCCGCCGCTTTTTCGCCTCTCGGCAGAATCGGATGGAGCGTGCTTCCAAGAATATCAGCGGCTCTCAGTGAGTTTATTGCCCCGATTTCCTCAAATCGGCGGACAACTGTTCACTCCAGTTCCCGTACAGGCCAGTCGACCGAAGGCTTCGAAAAGTATCAGCCGGGTCAAAAACTGAGCAAAAAAGAAGGCGACCCACAAGATCAAAAGAAAGACCAGCAGCCCGGACAAGTCATCCAGCTGGATGTGCACCGAAACAAACCTCCCTCGCCGCCGGCAACTGAGCCCACAACCGCGGTAAAACCGCCCGGAACAAGCGTTGCCCAAACATTAATTCAGCTGCTCGCGGTTTTTCAGGAACAGCGTCTCGTGCTCCTGAGATGGCTCGGAAGCAGAAGCTATCATTCGGCGATCCGAACGCAAAAAAGAAGCGGAGTCGCCAGGCGCGGAGCTATATTCGATCACCGCGCGGAATAGAAGGCTCTAAATTCCGGCCATTTTGAGAATGTATCCGGCCCCGTAGATCGTATCCAAGGGGACCGAAAAACCTTTGATCTTTTTTCGTAGGTTGGCAACGTGGGTGTCGACGGTCCGATTCGTGACTACGGCATCGGGCCAAAGGTCACCGAGAAGCTTGCTGCGCTCGATCACCTGATTTGGGTGCTCCAGAAAATACCGGAGGATCTCGAATTCAATCCGAGTCAGATGTACTTCCTTGCTGTCGATCCAGACCTGAAAGGCTCGCGGGTCAAGCTTGAGATTTCCGGCCTCGATCGTGTCCTCGGCGCGTCGGTCCATCTCATTGCGGCGCAGCCTGGCATTGATCCGCGCAACCAGCTCCCGAGACTGAAAAGGTTTTCCGATGTAGTCATCCGCGCCAAGATCCAAACCTTTCACGCGGCTATCAAGACCCGTAACCGTGGTCAGCATAATAACAGGAATGGTGCGCGTCCCAGGCTGTTCGCGAAGCCTGGTACAAACCTCAAAACCATCCATTTCCGGCATATTCACATCGAGCAGAACGAGATCTGGCTGATCCCGGATCGCCATCTGCAAACCCTCTTTTCCGGAGGACGCAAGAATCGTCTGGTAATGCGGCTGCAGCATCCGGGCGATCAGGGTAAGGTTTTCTTTATCGTCGTCTACGAGAAGTACTTTCTTCATATGCTCACAATATAGGCTGCATCGATTGTCAAGAATGCTAAGCTTTTGTTAAAGATTACACAATCCAGTAATCTGGACGCTCGCTAAGAAATTCGCTCGATCTCCGCGCCAAGGGAAGCGAGCTTCTTTTCCATGCACTCATAGCCTCGATCGAGATGGTAAATACGGTTCACGATCGTTTCACCTTCAGCGCACAGCCCCCCCAATACGAGACTCGCGCTTGCACGAAGATCAGTAGCCATCAGGGGAGCGCCCAAGAGTTTTGGCCTCCCGCGAATCAGGGCGCTGTTACCACGGACCGTGATATCAGCCCCCAAGCGGATCAATTCAGGAACATGCATGAAACGATTCTCGAAAATCGTTTCGGTGATGACCGAAGCCCCTTCGGCAACCGCCATTGCCGTCATGAACTGGGCTTGCATGTCCGTCGGGAAGCCGGGGTAAGGAAGTGTTTTAATATCGGTCGGCTGTGGACGCGCCCCGGCAATCACCTGAACCGCATCCGCTTCGCGGATGACTCGGGAACCGGCATCCTCAAATTTTGCAAGAATCGCATCCATATAAGTCGGCGAGAGCCCCTTCACTTTGACCGTACCTCCGGTGGCGAGCCCGGCCGCGAGATAAGTGCCAGCCTCTATCCGATCTCCCATGATTCGATAGTCGCAGCCATGAAGGACGTCCTTTCCCTGAACACGAATCACCTCGGTCCCCTCGCCCTCGATCTCAGCCCCCATGGCCTTGAGCGCGCGGGCCAGATCAATGATCTCAGGCTCCCGAGCGCAGTTTTCGAGAACAGATTCCCCCCGGGCAAGCACAGCAGCCATGAGCACGTTTTCAGTGGCCCCAACGCTCGGGAATTCAAAAACGATGTTGGCCCCAATCAGCCTTTTCGCCTCAGCAACGACGTAGCCCTGCTCGAGTTCGATTTTCGCGCCGAGACGTTCCAGCCCTGCCAGATGAAAATTAATTGGTCGCGCTCCGATGGCACATCCGCCAGGAAGGCTAACCTTCGCCTTTCCGAAGCGTGCCAAAAGCGGGCCCAAAACCACGACGGATGCGCGCATTTTTCGAACCAGGTCGTAGGGCGCCTCCCGTGAAGAAATCGCATCACATCTGATCGTGACCTGACTCTGATCCAGCGCGGGGGTGATCGTCGCCCCCATCTGCCCGAGGAGCTTGAGCGTGGTCTGAATATCCTCGAGATCGGGAACTCTTTCGAACCGGCAAGCCTCAGCCGTCAGCAAAGTGGAAATCAGAATCGGAAGAGCCGCGTTCTTTGAACCACTGACTTCGACCGTACCCCGCAAGGCGATTCCGCCACGAATGCGCATTTTATCCATGAATGGACCGTATCACATTATGTTCGCGACGAGCACCCGCTCGCGACCGACGAGATCGGAAAAAACATTGATTCGCCACCCGCCCCCCGGGAGTCCCTCGAAGAGTTCTCTGATCTGAGGAGCTCGTTCGTGTGGAATCTCCACGAAAACACGTCCATCCGGCTTAAGAAACTCGCGGCCGCGCGCCGCGATGATCCGATAAAAATACAGGGGGTCTTCGGCGGGTGCGTACAAAGCCTCCTCAGGCTCGAAGTTGACGACATCGGGCTCCGCCTCGTTGCCGCGAATCAAGTAAGGAGGATTGCTGATCACGAAATCCGCGCGATCAGTTCTGAGTGCACTTTCGAAAGGATCCCAAACCGAAAGAGGACTCGCGACTTCGACGATTGTCAGCCGCTCCGCGGGTTTGTGATCCGCGCCGAGAATACGCTCCGCATTTTTGCTCGCCCTTTCTCGCGCTTCTCGAACCAGCTCCGAACCGACCATTCTCAACCCTGAAAACCTCGCGAGAAGTTCAATGGAGACAACCCCGCTCCCCAACCCGATTTCCAGCCCGAGAACGGGCGGCGATTCGCATTTTGAAAGCTCACGAATCGCGGTCGTAACGAGAACTTCCGTCTCGGGTCGCGGGATAAGGACATCGGGCCCCACCACATATTCGTGATCGAGGAATTGCTGAATCCCGGTGACATGCTGAAGAGGCCGACCCGCGGCGCGCAAAGCTGCCATTGAAAGGAGAGCTTCGCCCGCGTTCTCAGGAAAAACCTCCCTGGCCCTGGCATAAAGATCCATCCGTGAAATGGATTGGCCTTTTGCGCTCCTGTAGGCCGCCGCGACAAGCTGTTCTGCCTCGCCCTGAAGTCGATTTTCCAAACCAAGCGGTCCCGGATTGAGGATGAATTCAGAGGTCGCCAAAATTTCCCGGGTAACCCGAATCGCGTCGAAATATGTTCTCGGACGATGATCGTTGCTCACTCTGATCATCCTAGCTTTGAGAAACGGAATTCACGGGAGCCAAACCTTGCGCCTTCAAGGCCTCCATCTGGTAAAACGCCTGAAGCGCGCCGATCAGTTCGTCGATCTTCCCTTCCATGACCTCGGGAAGTTGATAGAGCGTCAATGCAATACGGTGATCAGTGATTCGTCCCTGCGGGAAATTGTAAGTACGGATACGCTCACTCCGATCCCCCGTTCCGACCATGCTGCGTCTCGCATCGGCGTGAGTTTTGGCCGCGCGCTCAGTTTCGATATCCAGCAGTCGCGAACGCAGGATCTTCATCGCTTTATCCTTATTTTTGTGTTGCGAGCGCTCATCCTGACACACCACAACCAGTCCCGAGGGAATATGGGTGATTCGAACGGCCGAGTCAGTCGTGTTGACCCCCTGGCCACCTGCACCGCCCGAACGGAAAACATCGATCCTGAGGTCAACCGGGTTGATCGTGACATCAACTTCCTCCGCCTCAGGAAGCACCGCAACCGTCACCGTGGAAGTATGGATTCTCCCCTGCGCCTCGGTCTCGGGCACGCGCTGGACGCGATGAACGCCCCCCTCCCACTTAAGACGGCTATAAACTCGCTGGCCGGTGATTTCAGCGATGATTTCCTTAAATCCTCCTAGACCCGTCGCGTTGGCAGACAGAACTTCAACTCTCCACCCCTGCCGCTCACCGTAGCGCTGGTAAAGCCTGAAGAGTTCGGCAACGAACAAGGCCGCCTCATCACCGCCCGCGCCCGCTCTGATTTCGAGGAGAATATTTTTCTCGTCATTCGGATCTTTGGGCAGAAGCAGTATCTGCAAATTACGCTTTGACGCCTCTACTTCGACCTCCAGGCGCTTCACTTCATCTTTGGCCATCGCAGAGAGCTCAGGATCAGTTTCGTAAACCAATTCCTTATTCGCGGCCAGCTCGTCCCGCAATTTTCGATACTGACGATACTCGTCGACGATTTCCTGAAGGCTGGCGTGTTCCTGCGAAAGCTTCCTGAATTCACCCGGACGGTTTGCCATTTCGGGATCAGAAAGGCGGCTTTCGAGTTCGAGGAAATGCTGTTCAACGGAGTCGAGCTTACGAAACATTGGTATATCCTCGAGCGAAATCTCAGTGTTCGGGAAATTCGGCAACCTGGGCCGCCACGACCCCGATCTCGCCCAACTCGGAAATCTCGAACTCCGGAGACTGCTCTGTAGAAGCCGATCCCTCTTTTTCCATCTTCAGAACGTGCCTGAGCGAAGCGAGAGCGACCTCTAGCTGGTCGTCCGAAGGCTCTCGCGTTGTTAGCCGCTGAAGAACCATGCCCGGCCAAATCATAGCCCGAAAAACCGCATTGTCCATCCTGCAGGCGCACATCTTGATGAACTCGTAGGAGAGCCCCGCGACCGGAATCATCAGGAAAATTTTCACAACCACCATCAGCGTGTGATTCACGAACGGAATGGTCGAGAATTGTGTCAAACCGAAGAGAGGGAAAACAATGCTGAACACGATGATGCTGATCACAACAAGAAACAAAAGGAAGCTCGTCCCGCAACGCGGATGCAAGGTGGTGAAAGGACGCGCGTTCTCGACGGTAAGCTCTTTTCCGGCTTCAAAGGCGTAGATCGATTTGTGTTCGGCCCCGTGATACTGGAAAACACGATGAATATCGTCCATCAAAGCGATCAGATAGACATAAGCCAGCAGAATGGCCATTTTGAAAACCCCGTCCACCAGATGGAACCATGGGCTTTTCGCGGTGACCTGACTCGACGTCGTCAGTGCGGTTAAGAGATGCGGAAGAGCGACGAACAGCGCTAACCCTAAGACAACCGCCGAAGCAATCGAAAGCGCGATCGCCAGTTTCGAGAGCTCCTCACCCGAGGTTTCGTCCTCGGCCGCGACGTTCGCGGAATAGCTCAAGGCGCTGATTCCTTGAACCATGGATTCGATCAGCATGACGATGCCCCGGAGCACCGGCTTGCGAAATACCGGGAACCGCTGTGCCAAACCCGTGTACGGCGTGTTTTTTATGACGATCCGTTTATTAGGCTTGCGAACCGCGACTGCGATAAAATGCGGCGCACGCATCATGACCCCTTCAATAACAGCTTGCCCACCAATACTGGTAAACTGGCCGGGGGGTTTCATGTTCGTGATAAGCATCAGCTGAATTTTGGACGGCGCTCTGCTTATTTCTTTTTGTACTTATTAATGAAGCGTTCAACACGACCTTCCGTGTCGAGCAGCTTGTGCTTACCCGTGAAGTACGGGTGACAACTCGCGCAGATTTCTACCTTAATGTTTTCTTTTGTCGCGCGGGTCTCAATGACGTTTCCGCACGCGCACGAGACAGTCGTCTCTTTATATTCCGGATGGATGCCTTGTTTCATAAAATCCTCTTAAGAGTTCCTCGAAGTATCAAATGCTTACGTTTAGGTCAAGTTGGACCGCTCATGTTCTTGACGAATTCCTCATTGCTCTTGCTATGCGAGACCTTATCAAGGAGGAACTCCATTGCATCCACGGTATTCATCGGATGCAGAACCTTTCTAAGAATCCAGAGTCGGTTCAAAATCTCCTTCGGCAGCAACAATTCTTCCTTACGTGTCGCGGACTTATTGATATCGAGACACGGAAAGATCCGTTTTTCCATCAACTTGCGGTCGAGATGGATTTCCGAATTGCCGGTTCCTTTAAATTCTTCAAAAATGACTTCGTCCATGCGGGAACCAGTCTCAATCAAGGCGGTAGCTATGATCGTGAGCGATCCACCTTCCTCGATATTCCGAGCAGCCCCGAAGAACCGCTTCGGCTTATGAAGCGCGTTGGAGTCAACGCCCCCTGAGAGAATCTTACCCGAAGGGGGGACGACCGAGTTGTAAGCGCGGGCAAGCCGGGTGATCGAATCCAGGAGAATGACCACATCGTACTTGTTTTCAACCAGGCGCTTGGCTTTTTCGATGACCATCTCAGCAACCTGGACGTGACGCGAGGCCTGTTCATCGAAGGTTGAGCTGACGACCTCGCCCTTAACGGACCGCTGCATGTCGGTGACTTCTTCAGGGCGTTCATCAATCAGGAGCACAATCAACTTGATCTCGGGGTGATTGGTCGTAATCGCGTTCGCGATATCCTGCATCAGAACCGTCTTGCCGGCGCGGGGAGGCGCGACAATGAGACAGCGCTGACCCTTCCCAAGCGGAACCATCATGTCGATAATACGAGTACTGTAATTGTTTGGCTGGTATTCGAGATCAATCCGCTTGTTGGGGTAAAGCGGCGTCAAATTGTCGAAAAGAACCTTTTCAGCGTTCATCTCAGGCGTCTGGAAATTTACCTGCTCCACCTTCAGAAGTGCAAAGTAACGTTCGCCTTCCTTGGGTGCCCGGACAGACCCGCTGACCGTGTCGCCAGTACGAAGACCAAAGCGCCTGATCTGCGATGGGGAAACGTAAACATCGTCCGGTCCGGGTAGGTAGTTGTAATCGGGGGCTCGCAAGAACCCGAATCCATCGGGGAGGCACTCAAGGACGCCGTCCGCGTAGATGTGCTCATCTTTTTCAGCCTTCTTCTGCAGAACCGCGAAGATCAAATCCTGTTTGCGCATTCCGCCGGCATTTTCAATGCCGAGCTCTTTTCCCATCTCGACGAGATCGCCGATTTTCTTTTCTTTTAATTCCCGAAGATGCATTCAACTCCCTCGATTGTATGATTGATTATTGCAGATAGGCTTTCCGCTCGCGAATCAGACCCAGTACTCCCCTATCGTCTTTTGGTGGTTAAAGATTTAGCCAGTTCGTCTTACTTGTTCTGGCGGGATCCGATACGGCTTACGGCATTTTTGGATTGCTTCGGCCAGCCTCGACGGCGCCTTCCCGTCGGGTAGCAAACTCTCCTGG
>MEQK01000066.1:13743-42797 GCA_001770175.1 Bdellovibrionales bacterium RIFOXYD1_FULL_55_31
CTGGCCGAGTAAAGCAAAAAGAAGCCAGACGGCGATAATAGGCTCTGTTGATTTGGGGCGATTCTGCTCTAAAATACGAGGATGCCCTTTCAAAAACATCGACTCATCGTGGGTTTCATATTCCTGGCAGTAGCCTTGTCCGCTGTTCTGGCCTTCGGCGATCTGGTCCTGTTCGCGTTCAAGCCTGCCCAGCCGGGCTCGGATAAGATCGTGATCCTCGAAGTACGAAAGGGGCAGAATAATCTTGAAATCACCCGCTCTCTCGAATCAGAGGGGGTTGTTCGGGACGCCAAAACTTTTTACCGTCTTGGGAGGCTCAGCCGCCAGTGGAAAAATATCAAAGCTGGCGAATACAAAGTTTCCCCCGCAATGTCCCCGATCCAGATCTTCTCGATCCTGACCTCCGGGATCAGTCTCGTGCATCAGATAACTGTTCGCGAGGGAGAAAACATGTACGAAATCGCGGCAGACCTGGAGTCGAAGCGCCTGACAACGCGTAAGCGATTCCTTGAACTTTGCCGGAATCCGGAGTTTTTCAGGCCTTTACTTGGAGACCAGAGCGACGGTATCGCGAACCTGGAGGGATATCTCTTTCCGGACACCTATTTTTTCAACCGCTCGCTTTCAGCCGAAGACATGATCCGGCAGATGGTACGGCGATTCCTCGCGATGTGGAGCGACGCCGAACTGGTGCGCGCGAAAGAGCTTGGGTTCAGCCGACATCAGACAATCACACTCGCTTCGATCGTGGAGAAAGAAACCGGAGTCCCACAGGAACGACCGATGATCAGCTCGGTTTTTCACAATCGCCTGAAAAAGAAGATGCGGCTCCAAAGTGACCCAACCACAATCTACGGAATCTGGGAACGCTACGACGGGAACCTCCAAAAAGCCGACCTCTCCGAAAAGACGCCTTATAATACTTACGCGATCTCCGGACTTCCCCCTGGGCCGATCTCCAACCCGGGCAAAGAAGCGATCCATGCGGCACTCTTTCCGGTTGAGAGCCCGTTTCTGTTCTTCGTTTCGCATAATGACGGCACGCACGAGTTCACCCGTACCTTTGCGGAGCATTCAAACGCGGTAAGAAGGTTTCAAATGGATCGATCGGCTCGCGCGGGAAAGAGCTGGCGCGATTTCTCGACGCGCGCCAAGGGGGCGACCGGGACACCTAAGGTCGAGGGGACCGCCGGCCAAGGTCTCGGGACTTCCCAGCCATAACCCTCCAAAAGAGAGCCGGCATTCGGCCGAGCGCGAAAATCAGAATGAGAAGGTGCGCCCAGAGCAGCGTCGAGGCAGCTTCAAAGGCAGCCCCCCATCGATGTCCAATGAAGTCGAAACCCGTCAAATTGATAAAAGCAAAAAAGAATAGAATTCCAAACAAACCCAAACGGCTCGACCCGAGGCGATGCAGCAACAACATCGCGGCCGGAATTCCCATCACGAAGTAGGGCTTCCACACAAGGTGTGACGGAATGATCAAGAGCCCGATCGCACCGGCGATCCACGGAAGGGGCCCTTTTTCCCTGATTCGCAATATCCAATAAAGAAGGAACCCACAGCTCAGGACAGCCCAGAGAGCGGACGTCCAGGCGATCGCGTCCGTCGAAAGGGATGAGAATCCGAAGAAAAGCTGAGCACCGCCTTCAGCGATCACCGGGGTCGGGCGACCGCTGAAAAAATGGTATAAAAACGCCGTGAAACTCTGATTGTGTGATTCGAGAGGAAGCCCGCGCGCGATCAAGGCCATGCGCCATCCCTGAAGCAACCGCCAGCCCCCCGCCCCTCCCTCGCTAAAAAAGGGAACGAGAAAAACCAGCGCAACACCCAAGGCGCTGCCGAGCCGTTCGATCCTGTACCTCCGCCGCATGATCGGCGAATCATCCCCTTTGAAACGAGCCCACGGCAGGAAAGAGAGCCACGGCACAATCAGCAAGGGAAGCGGGAATATTTTCGCGACAGCCGCGACGGAAAGCGCGAACCACTTCAGCCCGTCCAGAAAACCGGGCCTTGAACGATCAAAATGCCCAAGCAGCGCCCAGACACACGCCCCCAATATGAAAGAATTCACCTGACCATATTCAAAATCGATCAAAAGCGGCCGTGCGAGCAGGACGACGCCCCAGGCGCCGAGCCCGAGAGCGGGAAGGGACTCGCGAGTCAATTTTGACGGGAACTCGCGGATGATGAAGCCGATCACGGCCGCCTTCGCGAGACACCAAAGGGCCAGGGCGACGCCCTTGGGGAGAAGCGCAATCGGCGCGAGAAGCCAGGCGAATCCTGGAGCATAAAGAAATCGATCAGGACTAACATGATAAATCTCCGCGCCCCTGCCCTCCAAGACGAGCTGCCAGGCGTGATAGAAAACACCGAAATCATTTCCGCCTCGCTGAAATGCCCAAAGAGTCCCGGTCGCCACCAGAAGTCCGGCCAGGACCACCCCGAGTAAAGAGACTTCATTCTTCATTCAAAAAACCCCGATGGCACAAGCCTCGAACGGAAACATGGGTTGGCGATATCGATCTTCAATCGCAATCAAGGCGCGTTTAAGCTGTAACTCCGGAAGCGCGGGATCCACGCACCCCATGAAACCACCCAGTGAATTCGACGAGACCACCCGATGACAAGGAATCAGAATCGGAAAGGAATTCGAACGTAATGCCTGTCCCACGGCCCGAAAGGCTCCGAGCTTCCCGATTTTACTCGCGACCCAGGCATACGTTCGAGTTTCGCCGTGCGGGATCTGCGCGATCGCGCGATACACCGACGCTTGAAAGGGAGTCCAAGCGGATTGCTCGATTCGATCCCAGGGAATCTCCGTGAGAACGTCCCCTGTTTCGACATAATCCTCGAGTTCAGTCATTAACTGCTGAACAAAACCGGGAATAGGCGTTTCAGACTGACGCCCCTTCATCCGAGCTTTCCCGACTAACCTGACGGCTAGACCCGCCCGCCCGCTCGCGGCCGAAATGGGCTGAACATCGATACCCGTAAGGAATTGATCATTCCAGAACGCGGTAATGGATCCCAGGTTCGTATGCAGCCGATACTGATTCAATAGGCACCCTCAATCCTCGCGCCGAAGTTTGGCATCCGAGCGGGCCGATTTCAATTCAATTCTAAAATCGGCCGGGCGATTCACCCACTCCTCTGGCCAGCGCCCAGGAGTTTGTGGTAACCGATTTTCATGAATCCCTGGGACAACTCGAGTCTCTCGACCCAATTTTCGGAATGGCTGCACGCATTCGGCGTAGTTGCCGCCATGTTGATCATAACGGCGTTTTCTCGCGAATTTCTCCAGTGGCTGGGAAAGAAGCGCTGGAAATTCCTGACTCAGCTCGCACCCTCAATTTCGAACCTGATTTACCTCATCGGTTTCAAACTCTTCATCGAAGTCGCCCCGCTGAATCCGAAAATTGCCGCATGGCTGGAAAGCGTGGTTTACATCCTGGGCGTTCTGATTCTACTCGGCCTGATCCGCCGGGCGGCTCTGATCGGTGTTGAATGGGGCGCTTACCGTTCAAATCAGTCGGCGACTCTGCAACAAGGGTTCATCCCGCTCATGCGCAACGTGATCACGCTTTTCATGTTTGCGACGGGCGGGATCATGATCCTGAAGCACTTCAATTACGACGTCATGTCCCTCGTGACCGCCCTCGGTGTCGGTTCCTTGGCGGTCGGGTTGGCGGCCAAGGATACCCTTTCAAACATGATTTCCGGATTCACCCTCATCATTGACCGAAATCTTCGCCCGGACGATCGGATCGAGCTTTCCGGCAGTATTGGGACCGTCGAGGAGATCGGACTTCGCAGCACCCGCATTGGCCTTGGAAACGGAAAGACGCTGATCGTACCCAATACCGAACTGGTCAACACGAAAATCATGAATCTCTCGTTGCCCTCTGCCGAGGTGAC
The DNA here is from genome assembly GCA_001770175.1 of Bdellovibrionales bacterium RIFOXYD1_FULL_55_31. Taxonomy (GTDB): domain Bacteria; phylum Bdellovibrionota; class UBA1018; order UBA1018; family UBA1018; genus XYD1-FULL-55-31. The sequence goes on from MEQK01000066.1 coordinate 17,659, forward strand.
GTGTTCCACCAAAATCCAAGTCTCATGCGCTGTTCCTTTCGTTGACGTCAAAGCAGTTTGCCTCACGACAATTGATGAGATCGAAAAAGCGAGAAAAGATATGGGACGCTGGGTCCATCTCTCCGCACTGAACGATGGTCATCAGGTGATCTCGATCGGCTTCTGGGTTTCAAACACCGATGAAACGGGACCCGCGCTATCGGATTTTCACGAGAAGCTTCTTTCGAACCTGGCGCGGGAGAAAATTTCGCTATTCGGGAGCGCGGCTCCAGCGACGACGGCCTGATTTTCACCCCTAACCCAGCGAAATCAGTAATCACGCACCGCGCTAACAGCGTGCGACAAAAGATGAATGTTTACGCTTGTTTATCTCATTTAGGCACTGTAAGGTGTGGCCCTCTTTCAAATCAGAAGTGGGGCAGGGGTCTGGGTAGTGAATTCGTACGTAGTTCTCGCTAGAAAATGGCGCCCGGCGCAGTTCGCAGACATTGTCGGACAAGGTCACATCGTGCGCACGCTCATGAACGCGATCCAAGCCCAACGGGTTCACCAAGCTTATTTATTCACTGGGTCACGAGGAATCGGGAAAACGTCCATCGCCCGAATTTTCGCAAAAGTGATCCGCTGCGAGCATGCCCGCACCGAAGCCGCTCCGCTCGGGAGTACGCCCCCCAGTACGGACGAACAGCAGCAGGGCAACTGGCTGCGATCCTGCGACGATTGCGCGAGCTGTAAGGAAATTACGGCCGGGAACAGCGTGGATGTCATCGAAATCGATGGTGCCTCCAACAACGGCGTCGATGCGGTTCGCGAAATTCGCGAGAATGCGAAATTCCTCCCCTCCACCGGCGGCCGGAAGATCTACATCATCGATGAAGTGCACATGCTCTCAACCGCGGCCTTCAATGCGTTGCTAAAAACTCTCGAAGAACCTCCTCCGCATGTCATTTTTGTTTTTGCGACGACCGAACCGCATAAAATTCCGGCGACCATTCTTTCACGCTGCCAACGTTTTGATTATCGTCGCGTCACGCTCACTCAGATTCAGAATCGCCTGACCCAGGTCACGACGGCCGAAGGCATCCAAACCGAACCGGGCGCACTGGCGCTGATCGCTCGCGCCGCCGAGGGCAGCATGCGCGACGCACTTTCGCTCCTCGATCAGGTGATCGCGTTCTCGGGCGACAAGATTTCTGTTCAATCCGTGCGCGATAGCATCGGATTGATCGAAGGACAGACCGTTCTCGGGATTCTCGCCGGCGTTTTCGGACGCAAGCCTCTCGATGCGCTCGCGCTCGTCGATCAAGCATATCAGCGCGGCCATGATTTCCGCGTCCTCACCCGTACGCTGATCGAATTCCTTCATGGGGCCGTGCTTGCGAAAGTCGGCGCCTCGAATTCCGCGATGCTTCAGCTTTCAGAGGACGAATCGAAGGAACTGCGCGCGATCGCCGAACTTCGTCCTCTCGAGGAGATCGAACTGATTTTCCAGGTCCTGCATCATGGACTCGAGTGGATCGCCCGATCACCGCAACCAAAAGTGATCCTCGACATTCTTCTCGTGAAATGCGCAACCGCGGACGCTTTGGTTTATGCCGAAGAAATACCGGCCCCGCCGGTTCAACCGGGAGCGACGGGACTCGGCTTTCCCGGAACGAAAACCGTCGCCGCCCAGCCGCAGCCGGTCCCGGCCACTCCGGCGCCCACTGCCACAGCACCGATCAAAACCACCGGCGAGAAGTCCTGGCCGGGTTTCATCGAGCACACGCGGAAGACCCGCCCCCTCCTCGCTTCGATGCTGGAACATGGTAGTTGCGAAGACCTCGCCGCGAGCCAGCTGGATAAATCAGGCGAATTAACGATCTGCTACCCAGCTCAGAGCAGTCACTATCGCGATCAACTGCAATCACGCGTTTACCAGGAACAGCTTCAGAGTTTTTCCAAAGAATACTTCGGCCGCGCGATGAGAATCCAGATCGAGCTCAAAGACGGCGGAGAGAGCCTCGCGAGCAAACGTGAGCGCGAGCGGCTGGCTCGTGAGCACTCAGCCAAAGAGGCGGTCCATAATCACCCCATTATTCGCGAAGCGAAGTCGCTCTTCGGCGGCGAATTGGGCCCGATCGAGCTGAGCGATCCTGATTCACCGGATTCGAAAGGAGGCTCAGATGACCACTCATCATGATCCCGTTTCGAAACTCATTTTCGAACTCGCGAAACTCCCCGGCATTGGAGAAAAAACGGCCACTCGCCTGGCTTATTTTATCCTGAAACAGGATGAGTCCTATTCCAAAGCCCTCTCCGAAGCCGTCGTAAAGGCTAAAACATCGATCCGGCTTTGCGCCGAATGCTTCACCTTCACCGAACTTCCGGTTTGTCGGGTTTGCACCGACCCGACCCGCAACCGAGCCATCATTTGCATCGTTGAACGGCCGTCGGACGTTTTTTCGATCGAACAGACCGGGGCTTTCCGCGGCGTATATCACGTTTTACACGGCGCCCTCTCACCCCTGGACGGCATTGGTCCCGAAGAACTCAAAGTCCGGGAACTCCTGGCCCGCCTGAATCAAGATCAGAGCCCCGTTCAGGAGTTGATTTTAGGCACGAATCCCAGTGTTGAAGGCGAAGCCACCGCGCTCTATCTTTCGCGATTGATCAAGCCAATCGGTCTCCGGGTAACACAACTCGCGCACGGCTTGCCGGTTGGGGGAATGCTGGAATACACGGACCGCCAAACGATCGGCAAGGCGCTCGAAAACCGGATGGAGATGACGTGAGCTTCATCAATTACGCGAACAAAGAGATCAATTGCAAGATTATCTACTTCGGCCCGGGCCTGAGCGGAAAGACCACGAACATCCAATATATTTACGAGCACACCCAAGCCGATTCGCGCGGGAAACTCGTCACGCTCAGCACCGAAAACGAGCGTACGTTGTTCTTTGATTTCTTGCCGCTCTCGGTCGGCGAAGTTCACGGATACAAAACCCGATTCCATCTGTATTCCATTCCCGGGCAGACGTTCTACGAAACGTCGCGACAGTTCATTCTTAAAGGCGTTGACGGCATCGTTTTCGTCGTCGACAGCCAGCTCGAAAGAATGGAAGCCGATATCGAAAGCTTCGAGTCACTGGAAAAGGGTCTGGAACGCCAGGGATATGACTTGGGCAAACTACCCCTGGTTTTTCAGTACAACAAGCGAGACCTGCAAGGAGTCGCACCGATCCAGGAGCTCGAAGCAACTTTCAATCCGATGCGCCGACCTTATTTCGAAGCGGTGGCGAATCGTGGCCAAGGGGTTATGGAGACCCTTCAGGCCATCAGTCAGCGAGTGATTCAGGAGTTGAAATCGTAGTATGAGAATCGTTTGGGAGTGCAGTCTTAATCAGTCGAGAGGGGAACAAAAATGAGAAAAGACAAACTGAATAAATTCAAGAAGCTCTTTGAGGCTCAGCGCAAAAGCATTTTATTCAATGACCGGATTATTCGCGAAGACTTTGGCGTCTGCTCGGATGATCGATATGATGAACTCGATCAGGCGACCACGGACATCGAGCAGTCAATGAGAATGCGCCTTCGTAATCGCGAGATGCTGTACATCAAGAAGATCGACGAAGCCCTCAAGCGCGTCGAAGAAGGAACTTTCGGGGAGTGCCAAGAGTGTGGCGAGGATATCGAGCTTCGCCGGCTTGAAGCACGCCCGACCGCAACTCTCTGCGTCAGCTGCAAGGAAGAACAGGAACGCCAGGAAGTCCTTACGGCGTCCGGACGCGAACACAAGAGTTTGGGAGACACCTTCTCGCGCAAGTTCGCGTGAAATCTGCCGAGCTGGAATCCAAAACTGCACGCCCGTTTCGAACGGTCGACAGTCATTTCTTTTCTCAAGATGCGCTTCTTCCATTACGATAAGAAGAGCCAAGCTGGCTTTTCTTATGAATCAAAAAACGCGAAGCGTCGATTTGGTCGGTCTCCGCCAGAAAATTGACGCTATAGATGAAAAATTGGTCCGCCTCATCGGTGAAAGGGCGAGCGCCGCGGCTTTGGTCGGAGCCTGGAAGCGGCGGCACGGCCTTCCCGTTTACGACCAAAAGAGGGAGGCTGCGGTTCTCTCCCACGTGAAGACCTTGAACCAAAGCCCGGGACTTCCCGCTGCGTCCATTCAGACTATCTTCGCGAGCATCATCAAGGAATGCCGAGAATACGAAGAGACCTCACATCGGATCGGGCTCGCACCCGAGCTTAAGGAATTTACGATCTCGGTCATCGGACTCGGGCTGATGGGAACCTCGTTCGTCCGCGCGTTGAAAGCCGCTAAGCCGGATATTCGGATGATAGGATACGATCCAAAACCCGCCACCAAACAGGCGGTCGATCATCTCTGTTCATCAGCAAGGGGAGCCCTGAACGCGGATCTGATCATCTTGGCGCTTCCCGTTCGGGCGATCATCCGGCTTCTGAAAAAGGAGCACGCGTTTTTTCGCCCGAATTCGGTCATATTGGATTTCGGCAGCACGAAACGGGAGATCTGCCGAACTGCCTGGAACGTGCTTCCTCGAGACGTGACTTTCATTGGCGGTCATCCCTTGGCGGGAAAGGCTGTTTCCGGCGCTGCGAATTCCGATCCCCGGCTGTTTCGAGGCCAGCCTTTCGTGCTCGTACCCGAGCTAACCGCGCGCACGAGGCCCCCTGCCCGGCTCTCGGCGCTCGAGATCGCCCGACAGCTTGTCCTGGCGATCGGCGCCGTTCCGGTAATCATGAAACCCGAACAGCATGACCGCTGTCTCGCGGCTACGAGCCACTTGCCGCAGTTCCTTTCAGTAGCGCTGGCGCTCAGCGCTCGAAAATTGCTGAAAGAGGACCCAATCCTTCACGGTCCAGCGTTTCTCGAAATGACGCGGTTGGCGGAATCAGACTACCGAATGTGGAAGGATATCGCCTCCACCAACTCTGACTTTCTCGAGACAGCGCTCTCGGCTCAGATGCAAGAGCTTGCGAAAATCCGCGCTGCAGTCGCGAAAACCGGCTTCAAAACTCAATTCGACGAGGCACGCCGCTTTCGTCAGGCGTTCACCGGCTCAACCAATTCAAGGAAAAAACTCTAACCAGGACTTCGAGGCAACGAAAGGAAGCCCCCATGCTGATTATTTTCAAAAAAGGTTACACTGAACAACAACTCAATCACGCGATCGAGCGAGTGCGAGCGGCAAAATGTGACCCGCATGTCATTCACGGCATCTATAAAGTCACGATCAACGTTATCGGAGATGATACCCAACTTGATCCCGAGGACTTCAAGAAACTGGAGGGGGTCGAAGACGTCATTTCGGTATCAAAACCGTTTCCGCTCGTCGCGCGCGAATTCAAAAAAGAAGACACCATCGTCCAGGTTAGAAACGTCACCTTTGGTCCGGACAGTTTCATCGTCATGGCAGGGCCCTGCGCCGTGGAAAGCGAAGAACAGACTATTCGGATCGCCAAGGCGGTCCAGAAAGCGGGAGCGAATGTTCTCCGGGGCGGCGCCTTCAAGCCCCGCTCCTCACCTTATGCATTTCAAGGACTCGGAAACGAAGGGTTGAAAATCCTGGCAGCAGCCCGCAAAGAGACCGGCCTTCCGATTATCACCGAGGCCCTCGATATAAGGGATCTGGACGCTATTTGCGAATTCACCGACATCATTCAGATCGGAACCCGGAACATGTCCAACTTTCCGCTTCTGAAGGAAATCGGGAAGACCCGAACGCCCGTGATGCTCAAACGAGGCATGTCCGCGACCATTGATGAATGGTTGATGGCGGCGGAGTACATCCTTCGCGGCGGTAATACGAACGTGATGCTTTGCGAGCGCGGAATCCGTTCCTTCGATTCGAAATATACGCGAAATGTCGTCGACCTAAGCGCGATCCCGGTCATCAAGAACCTAAGTCACCTCCCGATCGTCATCGACCCCAGCCACGGAACCGGCCGCAAGGATGCGATTGAACCGATGACGCTCGCCTCTCTTGCTGCGGGCGCCAACTCGGTGATGATTGACGTTCATGACGACGCCGAGAACGCGCTTTGCGACGGCGCCCAGGCGCTGAAGCCACACGATTTCGAAAAAATCATGGCGTGTCTCCATTCACTTGCCCCGGCTCTTGGAAAGACCATACCCGGTGCCAAAGCTGCGATTAGGAATACGGTATGAGCATCAAACTCGACAACGTTTCCACTTTTTCAGGAAGAACCGATATCCCCGGAGACAAGTCCGTCTCTCATCGGTCCCTGATCTTCGGCGCGATCTCCGACGGAACAACCGAAGTCACGAATCTTCTCGACAGCGGTGATGTCCAGTCCACGGAGAGTTGTCTCCGCGCTCTTGGAGCTGAATTCAAGCGCACGCAGGATCGAGTTCTCGTGACGGGCCGGGGACTCCACGGTCTTCATCCGTCCGAGGAGGTTCTGGACTGCGGAAATTCAGGAACCACGATTCGGACGATGATGGGATTGCTCGCGGGACAGAGCTTTTCAAGCGGAATGACGGGCGATCAATCAATCCAGAGGAGACCCATGAAGCGCGCAGCCGAGCCACTCAGAAAAATGGGCGCCAAAATCGAGCTGACCCGCGAGGATTTCGCGCCGATCACGATCCGAGGCACGAATCTGGTCGGTGTCGATTATGATCTCAAAGTCGCGAGCGCCCAGGTCAAAACCGCGCTTCTTCTCGCGGGGCTTTATGCGAGCGGTACGACGACGGTTCGAGGCTCGATCGGGACCCGCGACCACACCGAAAGGATGCTTCCTCACTTCGGAGTCCGAATCCGAAAGACCGCTTCGGAGATCTCAATTACGAGCGGGCAAAAGCTGATCGCAAGTCCCGTCCGTGTACCGGGTGATCCCTCCTCTGCCGCATTCTGGATGGGTGCCGCTTCTATCGTGAAGGACGGAATGGTCGAAATAGAAAATGTCTGTCTCAATCCAACCCGAACGGGGTTCTTTGAAGTCCTTCGGCGAATGGGCGCCAAAATCGAACAAGAAATCACCTGTGAGAGCCCCGAGCCGATCGGGAATATCCGGGTCACCTGCCAGTCGCTCCGGGCTACCGAAGTCAGCCCCGATGAGATTCCGTCGATGGTCGATGAAGTGCCGCTCCTGGCGATCGTCGCCTCTCAAGCCGAAGGCACCACGATCGTTCACGGAGCGGAGGAACTTCGCGTCAAGGAGAGTGATCGGCTGGAAGCGGTTGCCACGAATCTTCGCGCGATGGGCGCAAGGATCGAGACCTTCAAGGACGGCTATTCGATCACGGGACCGCAGAAGCTGCATGGCGCGGTCATCAACTCCTTTGACGATCACCGGATCGCCATGTCCTTCGCCGTCGCCAGCCTGATTGCGAAGGGCACGACCGAGATTCAGAACCACGAATGCGTCATGATCTCGTATCCAAGGTTCTTCGAGGTCCTGAGGCGGCTCAGCCGTGCGTAAACGTTCCCGCACCGCAGCTGGACAAGGCAGGACATCCGAGGTCGCGGCGTTGATCGGCCATCCGGTTTCACATTCCTTGTCACCCGCCATCTTCAGCTTCCTTTCCCGTCGATTCAGCCGGAAAATCCAATACGATGCCTTGGATATTTCTCCCGGGGAGCTGAAGCGCGCACTCGGTCTGTTGCGCTCTCTCGATTTCATCGGCTGCAACATAACGATTCCCTACAAGGAAAAGGTGATTGCATGTCTCGACCGGGTTTCTGACGAAACCCGGGTCATTGGAGCGGCAAATGTCGTCTACAACAAGGACGGCGAGCTGATTGGATACAACTCAGATGTGCTCGGAATCCTGGAGACCCTCCGAGAGGCTCGCGTCCGGATTAGCGGGCGTGAAGTCGTGCTATACGGCGCCGGTGGAGCGGCTAGAGCGGTCGCATACGCGATGGGCGTTCTGGGTGCAAAAGACGTTTGGATCACGAACCGCACACCTCACCGCGCGAGGGCGCTCACAAAGAAGTTCGGGAGCTATTTCTCAAAGACGCGCTACCATGTCTTGGCTTGGGAATCCTTTCCATTGGGCCGCCAAATCGACCTCTGGGTGAATGCCACTCCGCTTGGAATGGCCGGATTCCCGAGGAGCCGAACTTTTTCTTTCATTCCCGGCAAAAATGCATTTGCGTTAGATCTGATCTACCGGCCAGAAGAGACTCCGTTCCTTAAGAAGGCTTCAGCCGAGGGTTTGAAGACGATTGGCGGGCTCGATATGCTTGTCTGGCAGGCAATCGGAACATGGGAACTCTGGTTTGGAAAAATGTCCGGAAAACACGAAACAAAAGTAGCCCTGAAAAAGTTCTTAAAACAGCGCTTAAGGAGAATTGACCGATGCACTTAAGATATCTCACCGCGGGTGAATCTCACGGCAAAGCGTTGGTTGGAATTCTCGAGGGAATGCCGGCGGGACTTGGGCTCACGCGCGAACAAATCCAGGCCCAGCTGAGGCGTAGAAAAATGGGGCACGGACGCGGAGCGCGCCAGAAAATGGAAGACGACGCTGTTGAAATTCTCTCCGGCGTGAGACACGGCAAAACGATCGGAAGCCCGATCGCGCTCCTGATCGAGAACAAGGACTGGATAAACTGGGCAAACATCATGCAGCCCGAAGGTACGGAGGTTCCGGCCGAGCGTCAGCTCGAAGTACCCCGCCCCGGGCACGCCGATTATGTAGGAGGGCTCAAGTACGGGCACGCCGACATGAGGAATATCCTCGAACGGGCGAGCGCGCGCGAAACCGCAATGAGGGTGGCCATTGGCTCGGTCGCGCGAAACCTTCTCCAGGAATGTGGCATTGAAATCGCGAGTCGAATCACCCGGATTGGTTCCGTCGAGGCACCGGCGGAACTCGCAACAGATCGGATCGAGGAAATCAATCGGATCGCGGACGCCTCGCCCGTCCGATGTCTCGATCCCGACGCTTCTGAGCGGATGATCGCCGAGATCGACTCCGCGAAACAAAAGGGAGACTCTCTCGGCGGGATATTCGAGATCATCGCCTCCGGTGTTCCGCTCGGACTCGGCAGTCACGTGCACTGGGATCGGCGACTCGGTGGCAAGATCGGCGAGGCATTCATGGGCCTGAACGCGATCAAAGGCGTACAGATCGGACTCGGATTCGATTCAGCGCGTGTTTTGGGTTCGGAAGCCCACGACGAGCTCTTTCCCGGCCGCGCTCCCGGCGTCGCGCGCCGTCGGTCAAACAGGGCCGGCGGAATCGAAGGCGGGATGACGTCGGGGGAGCTGGTTGTAATCAAAGCGGCGATGAAGCCGATCGCGACACTCATGCGACCGCTTCATTCGGTCAAGCTCAAAACCGGAGTTCCGGAACAAGCTCACGTTGAACGTTCTGACGTTTGTGCCGTTCCTTCAGCCGCCGTGATCGGAGAATCCCTTCTCGCGCTGGTCCTTGCTGAAGAGCTTCTCGTGAAATTCGGCGGGGACTCGATGAACGAGATTCTGCCGCGTATTCGTGACTGGAATGAAAAAACCCGCTAGAACGAACATCTATTTAACGGGCTTCATGGCTGCCGGCAAGAGCACCGTCGGGCACCATCTTGCCCGAGAACTCCGTTGGAGCTTTATTGACATCGACGAACAGATTGAAAGGAAGTTCGGCCTCCACATTTCACGGATCTTTGAAGAACTAGGCGAAAGGACCTTCCGCGAGGCTGAATCCCGGGAGGTTGCCAGATGCTCAAAGCTCAGCAGCCGGGTCATCGCCCTCGGAGGCGGCGCGCTCCTCGATCCCGCGAATCTTCGTTCGGTCAGGAGTTCCGGAATCCTCGTCCATTTGAAGATTTCGGCGGAGACAGTTCTCGCCCGGGCGGCAAAACAGCGCGGAAAGAGGCCTTTACTCAAGGGCCTCCCCAAGGAGGAGGCCCTTGCCCGAATCCGTGATCTGCTGAAAGCGCGGCAGAAGTCCTACAGGGCCGCAAATCTGTCGATCAATACCGACGAACTGACGCCCCCGCAAATCGTGGCCGCGCTCCTCCGCCGAAAACTCCTTGTTCAGTGTTGCCGAGACTCCGCAAATAAAATAGCATTTCCATATGAAACGCATTCACGTCGCGCTCGGCGGCCGTAGTTACGACGTCTGCATAGGTCATAGCCTGTTCCGCGGCAACGGCGTTCTCCCTCTGAAAGGGTATAAGGAAAAGCGGGCTTTCTTCTTCGCGGACTCGCGACTGAAACGCGCGCTACCGTGGATCGAGAGGACTTTCCGGAATTCCGGATGGAAAACAAAGACGTTTTTCGTCCCCGCCGGCGAACGGATCAAGGACTTCAAAAACATCTATCCGCTTTACGAAAATCTCCTCCGTGCGGGCGCGGATCGCAACGCCGTTATCGTGGCCGTTGGAGGAGGGTCCATCGGCGATGCAATTGGCTTTGTAGCGGGAACTTTTCTTCGTGGATTGGAATGGATCAATATTCCCACAACCCTCCTTGCTCAAGTCGACAGCGCGATCGGCGGAAAGACAGGTGTGAATCACGAATCAGGTAAAAACCTGATTGGCGTTTTTCACCAGCCACGACTGGTGCTGTGCGATCTTGATCTGCTTCTCGCGCTTTCCGGTCGCGATCGTGTTTCGGGATTGGGCGAAATCGCGAAGTACGCCATAATTTACGACAGGAAGCTCTTCACGCTTCTGGAGGGGCACTGGAAGCAACTACTCGAGCTGAATCCAAAGATCACTGTTCCGATCATCTCGAAATGCGCGATTCTCAAATCTCGGGTGATTCAGAAAGATGAACTCGACCGGAGAGGGACGCGCGAAGTCCTCAATTTCGGGCATACGGTCGGTCATGCGATCGAGACGCGGGCACGCTACGGTTATTATCGGCATGGCGAAGCCGTTCTGCTCGGCATGCGAGTCGAGGCCGCCCTATCCGTGATCAAAGGGCACCTTGAGCCCAAGGTTCAGAAGCGAATCGACCGATTTCTTTCGAGTGTTCCCATACCACCCATCCCGAAAAACGTGAACGCAAAGCAAATCTCGGAATCGGTTCGCTTGGACAAGAAGAAGTCTGAAGGAAAGGTTCGTTTCGTTCTCCTGAAAGATCTCGGCAAAACTGTCTTGGATACGACCGTCACTCCGGCCGAGATTTCTCGGGCACTGCGTTCAATCGGTATTCACTGAAGGAGCCCAGCATGACCAAACGCCACATCCTCGTGATCCACGGACCAAACCTCAACCTTCTCGGCGAACGTGAACCTCGCATTTACGGCAGACTGACATTAGCGCAAATCAATGGTGAGCTTCGGAAGTTCGCACGACCAACGAAGACCCGGCTGAGAATTTTTCAGTCGAACTGCGAGGGAACCCTGATCGACTTTATTCACGAGAACAGAAAGTGGGCCGATGGAATCGTGATTAACCCGGGCGCATACACCCACTATTCTTATGCCATTCGCGATGCGATCAGCAGTGTCGATTTACCGACCGTTGAAGTGCATCTGAGCGACCTGACAAAGCGGGAGAAATTCAGAAGAATCTCTGTCATCGCGCCGGTTTGTATCCGGCAGATCAGTGGCCTGGGATGGAAATCCTACATCAAGGGACTCGAAACAGTGATGACCCATTTGGGATCATTGTGACTCCAGAATGACTCCGATGCCCCTATTCGCACCGCCTTCGGGTGGTTCTTTCAGGCCCCAAATCCAAATCAAATTCGTCGGCTAATACCATCACCTCTGAAATACTTATCGTTTTAGGCGTGGCACAACGCTCGCAATCTCTTCTTTTCGGATGTTGTGAGAGAAACCCTTCTCTCAGAAAGGAGGCCGGTCATGAAAAATCAATCACCGAAAGCTGGCTTTCAAGCGAAAGAGCTGGATGCTCGATTTGCGAACCCATTCGCATACTTCTTTATTATCCGCTCCAGCTTAGTCGCTGACGGATTCTTCCCATTCCCTCAACGCTTCTGAGGCTTTCTAAACCATAACCTAATTTGCCGCCTCGGCCGGAAATTCTCGGGCCTGGCTGGCAAGCCCGAGGGAACGGACTCCCTCGAACAGCACAGGAACATGTATCAGGAGAAGTATATGAACAAGGAATTGACTCTGAGATTCAAATGCCTTTTCGAAGAACAACGCCGCAACCTGATCTACTCAGGAAGGGTCGTGAACGAGGATTTTAATCTGAACCCGGACGATCTTTTGGATGAGGCTGATATCACTTCCTCGGAATTGGAAACCTCAATGCGAATGCGCCTCCGGAATCGTGAAGCACTCTTTCTTAAAAAGATCGATGAGGCACTTCGAAGAATTTCGAACGGAACATTCGGAGAATGCGAGCAGTGCGGCGAGGATATTGATGTCCGACGTCTTGAGGCTCGTCCGACCGCCACACTCTGCGTTCACTGCAAGGAAGATCAAGAGCGCCATGAACACGTCCACATTGACGGCCACAAGCCGAAGAGCCTTGGCACGAGAATTCGTCTGGCATGAAGCTGAGTGATTCGCGCTTTCACAAGGACGTGAAAGCCAGGTCAACCACTCAAGGATGAGATCACAAGCTTGTGACAGCGAGGCCGGCGGGCCGAGCGTTGTCATAAGCGGTACAATGCTTGTGACAGCGAGGCCGGCGGGCCGAGCGTTGTCATGGGTGTTCCATCGAACAGCCGGAAGGAGCTTAGGGATCGGCTCCTTCCGGCGCCGCTAAAGAAAGGGCAAAAAAAATGGGGGCTTCTTTCGAAGCCCCCACGCTTAGCCGAATCCGTGGCCTCAGCCTAGAACAAGTCTAAGCCGATTCAGTCCGTCGAGTGCAGTGCATTCAAGACATTGATACGTCCACCGCTGATTGTCTTGCCTTTTAGTGAAGACAATTTATCGCTGGTGTCCATCAGGACCTGCTTCACCTTTTTGTAATTCCAAGTAGGATTTTTGGACCACAGCAAGGCGGCTGCGCCGGCAACGTGCGGGCAGGCCATTGAAGTTCCGGAAAACGCGGCGTACTTGTTCCCGGGGACCAGGCTGTAGACGTTTGCGCCCGGAGCCGCGACGTGTACAGTCTTTTCACCGTAATTGGAGAAGAACGCCATCGAATCATTCTTATCCGTTGCTGCAACGGCGATTAGGTTGTCATTGTCGAAAGCAGCAGGATAGGAAGCCTGGCTCGGAATATCGTTGTTCTTACTTTCGTTACCAGCAGCCGCTACGAACAACACATCCTTTGCCTTGGCCCGCTCAATCGAGTCATAGAGGGCCTTATTCCCGTCGTCGCCAGGACCGCCCCAGCTCGCACTAATAACCTTCGCGCCGTGCTCGATCGCATAGTCAATCGCGCGAATAGCGTCAGTCGTCGTTCCACTCCCCTCACCCGAGAGGAATTTAAGTCCCATAATCGAGACGCGCGGCGCGACTCCCGAGACGCCTTTCCCGTTTCCACCGACACCGCCGATAGTTCCGGAAGTATGCGTTCCGTGCTGATTGTCGTCATAAGGAAGACCGTCATTGTGAACGAAGTCAAAACCCGCAACGTCGTTCTTTTCAGACGGGTTCGGATTTCTCCAAACGTTGAACGAGAGGTCTTCGTGATTGTAATCGATACCAGTGTCGATATCGGCAACGATAAATTCCTTGCTTCCCTGCCATTCAGCCCAGGCTTTTCTGGCGCCGATCTTTTCAAGCCCGTAGGCCTTATCCAAATCGGGATCCGCAACCGGCGGATTCACTTCAGCGGGAGCCGGCTCAAGAGCCGGTTTGTTCGCTGGAGGGTTCGTCGGAGTTCCCGGATCGCTCGGGGGAGTCCCCGGGTCGCCGGGAGGATTCCCAGGAGTCCCGGAATCTTCACAGCCGGGAGGAAACGGGATACCAGGAATCAAACACGGAACTCCACCGCCGCCACCACCACCGCCACCGGGAAGTCCGGGAATCTCGGCGTTCGGATCGCAACCCGGAATTTCCATCCCAGGAATGCAGGGGATACCTCCACCGCCGCCGGGAAAACCCGGAATCGGAGGATCTTCAAGAGTGCTCGTCGGGTAAATGCTGAGGATGTAGTTGGGCTGCGCATACTCAACCAGACCGTTCCTCTGCAGTTCCGCGATGGCATCTTCTACTTTGACAGTGTCATTCAAAATAAGATGTTCAAAGCCCTTCGGAAATCCTGAGCGGCGTACGCTTTTGACTCCAAGATCGTTGTACATCATGTTCATGACGGAACGGGCTCTGGTCGCACCATCCTTATACTTCACGATCACTTCACCCGATTTATACTCAGATGCATTCGCCCCGGAAATGAACGCGAACGCGATCAAAAGCGCTAAAGCTCTTACTGAACTCGACATCTTCTTCCCCCCTAATGGACTTTTTGAAATCAACTAAATTGTCGTCAGTTTATCGAGCAGCTCGGTTTTTGCAAATTTGACGCGTTGCTTTCTTTTTTAATGGGGGGCTTGTTTTTTCACCGTGATCGACTAAATTTATTTGCCGCTTGTCCTGTTACTCGAAGCCCGACACGGGCTGCACACGCCTCCCACGAGGACCGGTAGCCCTCGGGTGTAAAACGCAAAAAGGGCCGCGAGAAAATTCCCAGCCCTTCAAGCCTTGCTACTTCAGGGAGCGCACCCGTCCGTGGGTGCCATCAGAACTCAAGCAACCAGCCGCCGTCCTTAGACTTCTCGCTCCTGCTGCCGGCGCATATACGTTGGAATGTCGTATTCGTCGTCAGTCAAATTCGTGATCCCAAGCCGCTGTGCGATCGCGCGCGCCCGGGCTAATTCTCCTCCCGAAGCGAGACTGAGACTTTCAGCGCCCGTACCCATCAGCGACGGAGAAATGGGCGCTTCAGGGAGGATCTCGCGCAGCTCGGGTTCGGAATCCTCGAGTTTTGCTTCGGCTTCAACGACCGTCATCGGCGCAATGGTCGGCTCTATTTCTTCCGCAATCGTCGAGGCTTCGAAATGAGGCCGCTGACTCACGGGTGGGGGCGGAGGCACAGGTGTCACCTCTGGCTGCTGGGCAACAGTCTCAACCACGGGCGCTGACTGCACGGCGTTCACCGGAGCAGCGCATTGAACCGCAACTGCTCCAACGGCAGGTGCGATCGAAGTACCATTCGAAACGTTCGGTTGAGCATTCATGCCGCCCAAACCCGTCGCGATCACTGTGACCTTCACCGTATCGTTCATGGATTCATCGATAACCGTGCCGAAAATAATCTCGGCGTCCTCGTGCGCGGCTTCCATGATCAGGGTAGTCGCCTCGTTCACTTCGTGGATCTTGAGATTCGAGCCCCCGGTGATGTTAATAATGATTCCAGTGGCTCCGTCGATCGAGACATCCTCGAGGAGCGGACTCGAAATGGCGTTCGTCGCCGCTTCAACCGCACGGTGTTCTCCGTCACCGTAGCCGATACCCATGAGGGCGAGCCCCTTGTTCTGCATGATCGTGCGTACATCGGCAAAGTCGCTGTTGATAAGCCCGGTGTGGTTGATCAGGTCAGAGATGCCCTGAACGGCGTTCAGAAGCACTTCGTCGGCTTTCTTGAAAGCATCAATCATCGAAAGCGTGGCGCCCGAAACCGAAAGCAGTCTCTGGTTCGGAATCATGATCAGAGAATCGACGTGTTCACGAAGCCCGCTGATTCCGAGTTCAGCATTTTTCATCCGTTTCCGGCCTTCGAACATGAACGGTTTCGTGACAACCCCGACCGTGAGAGCACCGACTTCTTTCGCTATTTTCGCGAAAACCGGGGCAGCTCCGGTTCCAGTGCCACCGCCCATACCGGCGGTTATAAAGACCATATCGGCACCCGCAAGCAGCTCCGAAATTCTGGCGTAATCCTCAAGTGCCGCTTTGCGCCCCACATCGGGATTGGCGCCAGCCCCAAGCCCCTTTGTCAGCTCCTGGCCTATAGGGAGCTTCACGGGAGCCAAGGAGGCATCGAGGGCCTGCTTGTCCGTATTCGCCGTGATGAACTCGACTCCCTCGAGTCCCATTCTGATCATCGTGTTCACGGCGTTGCATCCGCTGCCACCTACTCCCACGACCTTGATTTTTGCACCCTGGGTTGCGACTTGATCGATTTCAAACATACTAAAGAAGATCCTCTTCTTCGGTTAACCTGGTGACCGGTTTCCCTGGTCACGCGCCTTCAGCCACTCAACTCAAAACAAATCTTTGATCCATGTACGCATGGATCCACGGACCTTATCGTAAATATTCTTCTCCCGGATCGGAAACTTGCTCTTCTGCAAATTACGCGAGCCGTACTTCAACAAACCCACTGCCGTAGCGAACTTTGGTGAATTGACAACGTCCCGAAGGCCGCCAATATTTTGCGGCAACCCACGTTTTACCGGCATTTCAAAAATAAACTCGGCAAGCTCCGGCATTCCCTCCAGCAGAGTGGCTCCGCCGGTTATCACGATGCCCCCGGAAAGGGCGTCCTGATAACCCGACTTCATTACCTCCCGCTGAATGAGCGAAAACACTTCTTCAACCCGGGGCTCGACGATCTCAGCCAGAAGCCGCCGTGAAACCACGCGTGGTTTGCGCCCACCGACACCGGGAACCTCGATCGTCTCGTCCGGCTTCACCATTGAAGACATGGCGCAGGCATGTCGAATCTTGATCTTCTCCGCTTCATTTTGCGGAGTTCTGAGTCCGACGGCAATATCGTTGGTAATGTGATTACCGCCGATCGCGAGCACTCCCGTATGCACGATCGCGCCGTCCTTGAAAATCGCGATGTCGCTTGTTCCGCCGCCGATATCGACGAGGAGAACGCCAAGCTCTTTTTCGTCCTGCGACAGAACCGCTTCGGCCGAGGCAATCGGCTCCAGGCAGATCTCAGCGACATTCAAGCCCGCCTTATTCGCGCATTTTATAATGTTCTGCGCCGAGGAAACCGCTCCAGTGACGATATGTACTTTCGCCTCGAGCCGCAAACCACTCATTCCAATCGGGTCCCGGATCCCGTCCTGCCCGTTGATCATGTATTCCTGAGGAATGATGTGGATCACTTCGCGATCGAGCGGGATCGCGACAGCTTTGGCGGCATCGATCACGCGCTGAACATCGTTCTCAGTGATCTCTTTATCCTTAACCGCCACGATACCGGTCGAATTGAAGGATTTGATGTGACCGCCGGCGATTCCGGTATAGACCGTCGAAATTTCAACACCGGCCATCAGTTCCGCTTCTTCAACGGCTTTCGTGATGCTGTCGACCGTCGAGTCAATATTGATCACGACACCCTTACGTAAACCCGTTGATGGCGCGGTGCCGATGCCCACGATATCAATAACTGGCTGCGGACCGCTTTCGGCAACCTCCCCAACGATGCAGCAAATTTTTGTGGTGCCGATATCAAGGCCGACAACAAAGTCCTTTTTGGACATACACCCCACCCCCTCCATGGGCCCCGAACGGGACCGCGGTCGAGACCGGCAAAAAATGCCCGTCTGCCTAAGAAATTCTAAGAACCCTTAGCGGTTTTGACAACTATTTTTTTCCCTGCATCCGCCCAAATCTGACGCGCAGCGATCATATGACTGCTCAAGTAGGTCATCACCTTGGACAATCGTCTCAGCTGAAGGTTCAATTCGTCATCCGGCTCTTGCCCCAAATCGACGAGCACCCGACCTTTTGATGCCGGAAATTGGCCGAGCGGATAGACGATCCACGCCCGAAAACCACGTTCAGGGTCCCAGAATAACGAAGAAATCTCTCCTGCTCCTCTCATCGGAGAATTTTGCCAGGCACTCAGCAAATGGAGCGCATCCAAGACCCGAAAGCGGTCATCCCCCAGAAATCCGGAGAGGATGGGGAGATCTGGCTGGTATTCAAGAGAAATCTTTCCGAAAATCGCACCTTCCTGGTCCACATAAGCCAAATCTCCGTTTCGCCCCTGCCAAAGAGCGCGAGGCTCCCGAAAGGTAACTGAAATGGATAGAGCTTGCGGAAATCTTTTGTTGAGGTAAACCGCCTTCACCCAGGAATTTTCCAGAATGCGGCGTTCGATCACGCCAAGATCCAATTCAAAAAGGCTGACTTTTCCAACTGGAATCGCCGCAAGTCGCGTAATCTCCTCCGCGTCAACGGGAGCTCGTTCCGGCTGGTCGATGACTTCGACGACCTGCACGGTAAAAAGCGGTGAATGAATCGTGTAATAGATTCCAATCGCTGCGCCCACTAGCGTGACAAACGACAAAGAGATGACGAGCGTGCGACGAAATGCCTTCATGCCTGCATCGTAGCACAGCGCAATGAGAGAACGTGCGTAAAATAGCCAAAAAATTGGAAAACACTTTCGGCCACATGGTAGGTTCGGAGTCTATGAAATCGACTTTTCCAATCTTTGCCTCCTTTCTGTTTTTATTCCACCTCACTTCCGGAATTTCCGGTTGCGCGAGTCGCGAGGTTCGGATCGGTGAAACACCGGAAAGTTTTCGACATCAGAGTGTCCCGCTGGTCGGAGCATTTAAAGCCGATCGATACAATTTCGGTAACGGACTCCGCCTGATCGTCGTCGAAAATCATTCGTCACCCACGTTCGCCTATCAAACGTGGTTTCGCGTCGGCTCCCGCGACGAGATGAAGGGCAGAACAGGCCTGGCACACCTTTTCGAACACATGATGTTCAAAGGAACCAAGAATTATAAAGAAGGGGAATTCGACAGAATACTCGAAGAAGCGGGCGTAGAAGGAGAAAACGCCTTCACGAGCCGGGATTACACGACCTACGTCCAGGAACTTCCAAAAGACAAGCTCGAGCTGATCGCGAAGCTCGAATCAGATCGCATGATCAACTTGATCGTCGACGACAAAGCCTTCAAGACAGAAACCGAAGTCGTGCAAAACGAGCGCCGCTTTCGCAACGAAAACAGCCCGGACGGGCTGATGTACCAGGAGCTTTTCGGGCTCGCCTTCACTCGACACCCGTATCACTGGCCGATCATCGGTTATCAGGAAGATCTGAACCGTATGAACTCGGAAGATGCCCGCCAATTCTATCGATCTTATTATAGTCCGAATCACGCGACCATTGTCGTGACGGGAGATGTCGATGCGGAAGAAGTGGCCCGGACGGTCCAAAAATTTTACGGCGGAATTCCCGCCCAGCCATCGCCGATCAGGAACATACCTGCCGAGCCCGCCCAAAAGGCCAAACGCACGAAAGTGATGAAACTGAACATTCAGGTCGAAAAACTACTGATGGGCTGTCATACGCCCGAAGTCACCCACGAAGACATTCCTGCCTTGAGCGTCCTTCAAGCCATTCTGTCCGGAGGCAAGAGCAGCCGTTTGCATCGGGCACTGGTTGAAACCGGGATTTCAAGCTCGGTCGACTCGAACGATATGAGCAACAAGGATCCGACACTCTTTATGATCGCAACCAACCTGCAGAGCGGAAAAAAGGCCTCGCGCGCCGAGGAAGTCATCCGGAAGGAGCTGAACCGGATCTTTCATGAACCCATTCCGGAAATCGAACTCGAACGTGCCAAAAACAAACTGAACTTCGGCTTTTACGAAAGCATGGACGGAAATTCCTCGAGGGCCTATTTTGTCGGACACTACGAGGCCTTGGCCGACAGTTTCGAGGTCGGCTTGACCATTCAAAAAAGAATCCAGACCGTGACCGCGCTTGAGGCTCAAAGTGTCGCCAGACGGTACCTTGATTCCGAAAACTGTTCCGTAATCATCGGCGTGAAAAGGAATTCAAAATGACCAGCAAACTCCTCTTCGCATTCATAGCTCTGTCTGTTTCATGCGGCATCCCCGTTCAGGCCGCCGAAACCGCCTTCGAACCGAATAACGCTTTACCGATCGTTTACGTGAACGTCGCACTCAAGGCGGGTTACGTCACCGACCCTTCCGGCCAATCCGGCTTGACTAACATCATGGGAGAAATGCTCCTGCGTGGAACCAAGACTCGCGGGAAGGAGCAGATCGATCTCACTCTCGACCAAATCGGAGCCCGCCTCGAGGTCGAGACACGCGCTGAGTCGGTGATCCTGCGAGGCGCGGTGCTCAGCTCACAACTGGAACCTTTCCTAAGTCTCGTAGATGAGATCGTTACCCAGCCGATTTTCCCCGAAGACGAAATCAGAAAATTGAAGTCAGAAATCATTTCCGCCATTGAAGAGGAGCTGGGAAGAGACCCAAGTCTCGCATCCCGCAGGTTCATTAAGTTTCTGTTCCTCGATCATCCTTATGGAAAGCCCGTCCTGGGTACGATCAATGACATAAGGAATCTGACTCGACCGGCGATTCTTGGCCATTATGACCGGCTCGTTCGCGATCCGTACATCCTCGTGGTCGGAACGGGTAATGCCAGCGAAGAACGAATCGTTCGTTGGACTGAAGCGATGGCCTCAAAACGCAAAATCCGCGACGCGGAATCTCTTCCAACACTCCCGCGCCCGACCGAAGTGCCCCAAAGGCGGGTTCTCCTCGTCGACAAGCCGGAACGGACACAGACGCAGATCAATATCGGCCAGATTGGAATCAAGATGACCGACGATGATTTTTTTCCCCTTTACCTGGGCAATTACGCGTTCGGAGGCGGGTCGTTTCTCTCCCGCCTGATGATTGAAATTCGTGCGAAACGCGGCTGGAGCTACGGCGCGAACAGCGGATTCAGATTCGGGACCCAGCCAAGATCCTGGCTCACCCACTTGTTTCCGGCCTCGAAGGACAGCCCCGCGGCCCTCGAATTCACGTTGAAAATGATCCAGGACCTCAAGGAGAGGGGGCTCTCAGCGGAAGAATTTGCTTTTGCGAAGCGCAGCATCGTGAACGGCGCCGGGTTCATGTATGACACCCCGAAAAAGCGGGTTGAGAACAAACTTCTCGAGCGGACCCTGGACCTTCCCGACGGCTTCATGCAGTCGTACGCTGCGAAGATCGACAAAGTGTCGCTTGAGCAGGTGAATTCCTCTTTAAAGGATTATCTTCGGCCGGACCGGCTCGCCATTACAGTCCTCGGGACGGCGAAAAACCTCAAGGAACCCATCGCGCGCGCGGCGGGCGTTCCCATCGAAAAAGTCGAGGTCGTTCCATACACGCAGGAGTAGCCAGCCGTGGCAATTACGCCTTGGAAACTTCTCATTCGCAGCACCCTGATCTGCGGTCTCACTGGAACCGTTCTCTTCGGCCTCGCCCTCAAGAGAATCGAACCCCTCCCCCTCAGCGCCGCACCGCTGAAGTTCGAGGCCAAAAGCGCCCACCAGTATATGTCGAAGCTCGCCAAAGGCTTCGAAAATCGGGTGACGTGGAGCGAATCACGCCGTAAAGCCGCGCAATGGCTCAAAGATGAATTCAAGAAGCTCGGCTATTCACCTCGCGGTCTCCAATTCTCGGAGGTGATCGACGGGAAGAAGTACACGGATCTCGAAAACGTTTTCGTCGAAAAGCGAGGAATGAGCCACCCTGACGAAATCATCGTGGCGATGGCCCATTACGACATCACCGATACAACAGTGGAAGGCGCGATGGACGATGCCTCCGGTGTCGGCGTCGTTCTCGAGCTCGCGAGAGCTTTTTCGAAAACCCAGAGTGACCGAACGCTGGTCTTTCTCCTGACCGATAGCGAGGAATTCGGCTCGTTTTGGGGAGCGCGCGCGTTCGCGAAAAACTATGAGAAGGCCGACAAAATCGTAGCGGCGGTCAATGTCGATTTTCTCGCCCCCGAAAAGCAAAAACAGATCCTCACTCTCTGCGATGGACTCAAGACCGGCTTCACCCCGCTCTGGCTTCGGGAAATGGCGCTCGACTCGCTCCGCTCGTTCGGACAAGTTGACGCGGCTGATATGAGTCACATCCTTGAGTTCGTACAACGAGCGGTGCAAATCCCGGCGGCCGATCATGGCGCTTTCCTTGCGGCGGGAATCCCGGCTTTCAACTGGGTCGGACAAACCGAGAATTTCACCCACGACATGGCCCATTATCATCATACGTCACACGATGTGGCGGAAGCGATGCAGCCCGAATCCTTCGACCAGGCCGGCAAAGCCGCTGAACGCTTGATTCACAGTATAAATGCGCTACCGAAGCTGCCCCACGATTTTAAGAGTTCGTCCTATTGGAAAGTGTCGCCTCATCTTTACATCGAAGGCTGGGCGGCGACGCTGCTCCACATTCTCGCCTTCATTCCATTCCTGCTCTATAGCATCGCGAAACTAAGAACCACATTCCGAGAGTACCCGCGTGATCAGGTCCTGGCGGTTTTCGGAAACGAAGCGAAGAGCATCGGGATCCTGCTCGGATCACTTCTGCTGGGCTATGTCGTTATGCTTCTCCTGCCGGCGCTGAACATCATCACGCAGTATGAAACCTTTCCCGCAACACAGAAATCCCTGCTCCTTTACACGCCGAACGTCATAGCGCTGCTGATCGTAGCGGGATCCGTTATCGGCGTTTACTGGCTTTTCCGGTTGATCTTCTCCGAACCCGAAGACACGATCGCGCACGTCAAAATCCGGCACGCGTTTCACTCCGGGTTTCTGACAGTGATCATCTTCCTGGCGCTTCTGAAGAACAGCTATCTCGCGGTCCTGTTGCTATTGCCTCCGGCATATTTCTGGACTTCCGTTCGTGATCGCCGTCGCGTGCACGGAAGGATTCTCAATTTCCTTCTGCTCGGCGGAGGAGCCATCACCCTGGTAACGGCGGTTGCGGTCCTCACAACAATATTTCATGTAGGCGTGGCCTACTGGTGGCTGTTTCTTTCGGCGAGCTACGGTTTGATTTCAGCCTATGCCGTTGTTCTCTTCCTTATGGCCGTTGCCATTCTACTCCGGCTCTTTCGTTCCTTCGTTCTTTGTCTTTGAACTGACTGGATTTTTTCCGTCAATTTAAAAAGGTGACAGCCATGACGCTCGGTGTTACACGCAATGCATAACGAGGGCCCATAAGGCTGAAATTTTAAAAAAAGGAACTTCGATGAAACAGTTCGGCTTCATTTCTGTCGTGAGCATCGCCGCAATGGTTCTTTCCCTGCCATCCTTTGCTGGCGTAAAATTTTTCCAACCGGGTAAAGCGCCCGTCATCATCGAGACGGTCTCGATGGCTGCTGACAATGTCGAAGCTGCGAAGAACGTGGTCTTCAATTTCGTCGCAACCCATCCTGAAATTTTTCCACTCCACCCGAGCGACCAGTCGCTCTATCTGAAGCGTGCGGAACCAACACCCCGCGGGCTTGTTCTCCATTTCGAACAACGCGTGCTGGGAGTTGGAGTGGAGGGAGCCGAAATCGTCGCCCTCTTCAACTCAAAGCAGGAGCTTGAATCAGTCAACTCATCAGTTGCCCCCGTCGCGATGCTTTCCGCGAAACCGACCATCAGCCGCGGAGAGGCGTTTAAAGTCGCGGTTCGCGAACTCGGCTTTCAAAGCGCGGAACTCGGCCAGGAGAACTCTGATGGATTGCGCATCATCCAGACGGCCGAAGGCGCGGTACTCGTTTGGCAGTTCTCGATTCGTGAAGGACTTGATGGATCCGGCGCATCTCGCACCCAGGTGATCGCTTCTGGCCCGAACGCCGGCAAGCTCCTGAAGAGCCTTCCTGTTTCAGACGCGGCAGCTAAACCCGGAGCCATAGATATTTATGATGCTTCGGTGACTATCCTGATCCCAAACCCGATCTACAAAGGAGTCAAAGTCCTTCACAACGGAAAACGCTGGGGTCTGGGCGTTTTCGAAATTTCGAAGGAACCCAAGAAAGCGAATGCCTCCTTCGAAAAAGTCAGGGACTTCTATCAGAAGATTTTCAACCGCTTCAGCTTCGATGGTAAAGGCGCCCCCATCGTCGCCTCCGTCAATGTGCAGAGAGCATTCAGAACCCTCGATCTTCTGAAATTGCGAGAAAATGCGGCCTGGATCGGCCCATGGAAGACCTTCGCCCTCGGTGCCGGCGGGAGAAGTCTCGGGAATTTCAGCGAGTCGCTGGACGTGATCGGGCACGAATTCACCCACGCGGTCGTCAGCACGACCGCGGAACTTACGCCGGGCGGTCGCCCGGGCGCCCTGAATGAACACCTCGCGGATGTCTTCGGAGCGGCAATTGAACAATATTATGAACACCCCGCAAATCCTTTCCTCATGGGAGAAAAGTGTTTGCGCGGAGCCCTTGCCAAGAAGTCAGAGGCCCTTCGAGACATGCTTAACCCCCAGAAGAGTCTGGGCGGACAGCCTGCCCACATGCGTGAGATTCCCGACGAGTACGGTCCTGCCTGCACCCCGACGCAGAAGAACGACAGCTGCGGAGTCCACGACCTGAATGGAATCCTGAACCGCGCGGTGGCCCTCATGATTCAACAGCTGGGATGGGAACCCATCCAGAAACTCGTCTATCAGGTCATGGTGGGTCGGCTTCGCTCAAGCTCCGACTTCGAAGACTACCGAAACCAGGTTGTCGAGGAATGCAACGCGACCCTGAGCGCAAATGCATGCGATGTCGTCCGAACCGCATTCGCTGATGTCGGGTTGTAAGAAGAGAGCTGATGCGGGAACTGGAATAGATTCGGAGTGGCTCGGCGCATCCGTGCGCCTATAGAGCCGTCCATGGAAAACCACTCGAACCTATTCCAGTTCCCGTGAGCTCTCGTAACATTCAGGTGAATCCGCCCGTATTTGGGTGGTGACCAGCCGCTGACAAACGCCTCACAAACTGTCTGGATGTTAGGATGTGTCGAAAATGACAGACCATAGGTAACGGCAGGTGTTTATACCTCCTGAATCCTGGTATCCGGTTTGCTACGTCGGTAACATGGCCATAGACCGCAGTTTGTTCGTTAATTTAATTCAAGCCAATTTGGAGGAACTTTCGTCTCTTCGGCTCATTTTGAGCCCTGAAGGCCCGTTAGGATTTTATGCGGAGATTCTGTTTGCGTATCTAAAAGGCGATATTCAGGCACTTGGGCAACTTGTGTCGATTTCAGAGACAAATCCGAAAGAAGAACCCTATCTCTTAATAAACGTGATTGCCAGGATGCGTTTGAACACGCGTCGGAGGATTCTCGACACTGAACTCATTTCGACATTGCTGAATCGCATACACGCGCTTTCTGACGATCTCTGGAAAGGTGAAGTCTATTTTGTCCTCGCGTATGCCTACGAGACAGCGGAACAACACGAATCAGCAAAATCCTACTACAAACTGGCAGCCGCATTTCTAGGATCG
>MEQK01000067.1:0-22475 GCA_001770175.1 Bdellovibrionales bacterium RIFOXYD1_FULL_55_31
GTATTAAAGCTACTGCGAACCAAGAACCGCTGTCTCGAACGGTTTCTCGATATTTCGGCCCGCTTCGAAGCCGAGGTCGAAGCCGGCGATTTTTCGCGCCTGGAGCGTTTCCACCAGGAACGTGAAGCCATTCTCAAAGGCTTTGCTCTTTACGATCGAAAGCTTTCGGAGTGCATTTCCCAACTCACAAGCGCCGACCGAACGCCCGAACTCGTGTCGAAAATCGAAGAAGCCCTCCAAAGAAAGCAGGACCTGGTACACCGGATCCTTTCCATTGATGAAAAGCTGTCGCGAAAAATCGTGGAAGAGCGTGCGCGCCTTCAAAAGGAAATGGCTCAAAACCAGAAAAGCGTCTCCATGATCAAGAAATTCAAAAGCGGATGGATCAGCGAATCCGGAGACGAACTGGACGAAAAACTATGAGCGAAACCGACGGCGCGCCATCCAAAGTTGAAGATGCGATCCAAAACGCGCTCGAAGGCAAGCTGCTGAACGGTCATTTGGATGTCGTCGATATCGTCCCCATCCCCAGGCATGGAGACAGGATGGTCCGGCTACGCACTCTCGAGGAGGCGCTCGAGGATTTCGACCATGATCAGGGAGAAACGATCAGCTACCTCGTCCAGCTTAAACCATCCTCTACGCCGAAAGCCCAGGAGCCCGCTCCCACGGCTCTTACCCCTTCAGCCAAACCCAGCCTGGACGGAATCTACCTGCCGGACGGTAAGCTCAATATCGCTTTTCTGGCCAAAAACGCGAACCTCCTCTTTGAAGCCGGCGAATTCGCGCTTGCGAGGAACATTTATAAGACGATTTTACAATCCGGCGAGCGCTCCTCGCTCGCCCTTTTCGGGCTGGCGCGCTGCTGCGACGCCGAAGGCAAGCTTGAAGAAGCTCGCGCGCACTACGAAGAGTCGATCGCCTATCACGGAACACTTGAAAGTTACCGAAGCCTCGCCGCTCTTTTCATGCGTCAGGAAAAAGACGGACAGGCGGCCGGAACCCTTCTTCGCGCGCTTCACCTGAAGGATCTGGAACAAAAAGACCGTTTCGAGCTGCATCAGGCATGTGGTAATTGCTTCGCGCGGTCGAAAAACCTCAAGGAAGCTGAAACTCATTACGAGAAAGCCCTTGAGCTCAATCCCACGGCCGATGAGATCCGCGCGAATCTCGGGGCTCTTTACCTTCAGGGTCAGAAATTCAGTGAAGCCAAACATCAATTCCAGAACGCAATCGCCATCAATCCAAAAAATGCGAAGGCGCTCTTCGGTCTGGGTTCCTGCAGCCTGGCGGCAGGCGACAGGCGGGGCGCCCATGATTTTTTCGTGAAGTCGCTGAACATCGAACTCAACAATCCGAGCGCGATCTTTCATCTGGTCAAGTGCGCCTATGAAATCAAAAGCTATGCAAGTGCCGCCCGGCTGGTTGAGGAGTACATCGAGATCGCGCCGATAAACATCAATTTATTATACAGCCTTGCCGGACTTCAATTTCATCTGGCACGCATGGACGAAGCAGGCGCGACCGTCCGAAGGATTCTCGAAATCGCGCCGACCCACGCTGGCGCGATGGAGCTTTTGGGTATGATCGATCGTCACGGAAATTCGATCGAGTCGAGTTAGATCGCCAACCTGTCAGGAGGACAGAATGGCAAATATGAGTCTCTTGCAAGGGGAAGTTGCGGAAGAGGATCAAGACAGGGGAGACGGAGACGTCGAAAGACTTCTTGCCGGCTTTCTCCGGGCCTTGCTGGACGAACAGCGGCCGCAGAAAAACACGGCGATTCAACCCGCCGCCGCTGCCGAGGAAAGCCCGTCGTGACGCGCTCAGCCGATGCCACGCGAAGCACCTGCCGATCCCAGGAAAATCTCAGCCAGAGGCCCATTCGCTGCCTAGTCATCCAACTCGCTCGAATGGGAGACACGCTCCAGAGCCTCATGGCATTGCGGGCCGCGAAAGAACTCTACCCCGCTCTCGAAATACATTTCGTCGCCCGGGAACGTTTCGCCGATGCCGCGAAACGGGTGCCGTGGATCGATGAAGTCATCGTGCTGCCGACCGACTCGCTTCTCGGCCCGATCATTTCCGGAGAGGTTTCGGAGAGAAGCGGCCTGAAAGAGATCGCCCGGTGGGTCGCGCCGCTCTGCGGATTTCGCTGGGACCTTATTGTGAACTGGACCTATTCGGAATCGAGCAGCTTTCTTACGGGGATTCTTCCGGCCAGAGTCAAACTGGGATACTCGCGACAACGCGACACCACGTTTTCGTGCGCCGACGGATGGAGCCATTATATTCAGGCAGTCGTTCAGGGCGGGATCGAACAAAATATCCATCTGACGGACATTCTCACGACCCAGCTTCTCACGGCTCTTCAGATCCACTTCGGTGAACCGGCCGACAGCGGCGGCGCCGCCGTGACTTCCAAGCATTTCTTTTCGGCGATTCCAGATGAGATCACGGTATCCGAATGGCATCTCCGGGATCGCTCGAAGAAATGGATCGCCATCCAGCTCGGAGCGGCACAGCCCGAAAAGACCTGGGACGCGAAGAATTGGGCAAAACTGACGGAGCATATTCTTCAACGCCATCCCGAGTGCCGATTCGTCCTGCTCGGGGGAAAGGGCGATCAGACACGGGCGAAGGCATTCGTCGACAGCTTGACTCGGGAGAACAGGAAACATCTAATCGATGTCGTCGGCGAAACGGATTTTGAGCTCTGGGCCAGGATAGTGAGCGACTGCAACTGGGTGTTCTCAGCCGATACTGCCGCCATTCATCTCGCGAGCATTCTAGGAACGCGTGTCCTGAACGTCTCCGTCGGTCCCGTACGGTGGACCGAAACCGGCCCGTATGGAAACGGGCATTATGTTCTTTCGTCCGCGAAGCCCTGTTCCGCATGCAAAGATCGCGGCGTCCCCGCCGAGCACACCTGTCGAAATGATGTCACGCCGGAGGGGGTCTACGGAGCCTGGTCCTACGGTTCAAGCGAATGGTCGCATCGCAGGCAACTATCGATCGAAACTCACTTCGCCCGGCTGGGTTGGTCCGCCGAGCTTCACTCGATCGCCATTCATCGTTCGAAAATCCGGGACGCGAGCGCGGGCGGCGGCGTCGTTTTCGAAAACCTCCTTCACCGTCAGCTCGAAATCGCCAACTGGACGGCCATGGTCATCGAGCATATCGGGAGAACTTGGTACTGCGGCTGGACCCCCGGCATCGGGCAGGAACTCTCACGCGACACGATCAGTCCGGACCTGATCAAAGCGCTGCGGGCCCTGGAGGAGAGTTCCCGGGTCATGATCCAGGCTTGTGAAAAGGGCGCGCGCCTCGCGACGGAACTTCACGACAAAAGCCGTGAGCTGCGCTCGCAAAAAGTAATGTCCCTCCAAAACCGTACCGAGTTGAACATCCTGGCCGGCGAGCTCGAGCGGATTGACAAGCTTGTGAATCAGCTTGGAAAGCTTCATCCGCCACTCAGGCTCTTCCCGCAGATGTTCACGGTTCTCATGCACAACCTTCGCGGAGACCGGCTCTCGGAGCTCGGGCTCGAAAGCGCCAGCTGCTATCGCCAGCTCGGCGTGGGCGCCTCCCAGCTCAAGGACTGGCTCCAGTTCACGCTTAAGATGGCCAGACCCGTCGTCTTGCGCCCGGCTTCCGAATTACCAGTTGCCGCGGAGATGGTACCGGACACTGGTAACGACCTTCCTCGGCTTTGACGCGAGCGCCGCCCGAATAAAAACCGCCGTGTTGTTGTGAAAAAACCGGTGCCACCATTTGGACGTGACAAACTCAGGGATCACGACGGTGACCAGGTCATCCTTGCTCGTTTCTTCGACATCGTCGAGATACCGGATGAACGGCTCGATGACGGATCGTTCGGGCGACTCGAGAACCACGAACGGAATGTCGGGGGCCCATTTTTCCCATTCCGTTTTGACCTTTTCCGTGACCATAGGGTCAAGTTCGACGTAACACACCCTCACGTCCTGCGAAATCGAGAGGGCATACTGAACGGCCTCCAAAACCCCCTGATGAACGCCAGAAATCGGAATCACGACCGTGTGCTTGATTTTCTTGAACGCAACGGGAAATGGCCTGTCACCGAGCGTGAGGGCATCGGCAACTTCCTCATAGTGCTGATGAACATTTTTGAAAAAAGTGACCATGAAGGGAATGAAGGCCACCACGATCCAGGCGCCACTGAGAAACTTGGTCGCGGTTAGATCTGCGAGAACGACGAGCGTTGTCAGCGCTCCGATGCCGTTAATGAACAAGGAAGACCGCCAACCCGGTTCCTTTTCCCGAAGATGGTGTGCGACCATTCCGGCCTGCGAGAGCGTGAAGGATAAAAACACTCCGATCGCGTAAAGCGGGATCAGACGAATCGTATGTCCTTCGAAAAGTGCGAGAAGAAGGCCCGCCGCGAAGCTCAGACCGAAAACGCCGTTCGAGAATACGAGGCGGTCACCCAGACTGGTCAGCTGACGCGGGAGAAAACCGTCATACGCGAGAAGCGATGCCAACCGCGGAAACCCTGCATAACTTGTATTCGCGGCCAGGAACAGAATAAAAGCCGTTCCCACCTGGAGCGCGTAATACAAGAGTGTTTCGCCGAAAACCCGACGTCCCAGGAGGGAGATCAGGGTTTGGTCCTCCCTCGGGACCACGGCGTACAAATGCGCGAGCAGGGTAATTCCCAGGAAGAGTCCCGCGAGGATAAATGCCATCCAAACGAGCGTGATCTTCGCGTTGCGACTCGCGGGAGGCTCGAATACCGCCACGCTGTTCGAGATTGCCTCCACTCCTGTCAGCGCGGCGCAACCCGAGGCAAATGCCCTCAGGATGAGAATGGCCGGAACAACCGGATAGACGGAGCCGACGATTGGGGGAACTTCCGGAACGGCTTGGCCGGTCAGAACCTTGTAAAGGCCCATTCCGATCAGCAGAAACCCGGAAAAGATGAAAAAGTACGTCGGAAAAGCGAAAATCGTCGCTGATTCCCGAATGCCCCGGAGATTCATCGTCATTATGAACAGGATGACGATAATACCCATCCCGACCCTGTGTTCCTGAAGATAGGGAAACGCGGAAGCGATGTTCTCAACTCCGGCAGAGACCGAAACGGATACGGTCAAGGTATAATCCATCAGAAGAGCGCCGCCCGCGACTAGCCCGGCGTAAGTCCCGAGATTCTCTTTCGCCACGGTGTAAGCGCCCCCGCCCGTCGGGTAAGCGTCGATCGTCTGCCGGTAAGACGCTATTACGATCACCAGCAGGCAGACAATCGCGATCGCGATCGGTATCGACCAGATGACGGATGCCGCCGAGAACGCCACCAACGTGAAAAGAATCGCATCAGTCGCGTAAGCCACGGACGAAACGGCGTCGGACGAAAGGGTCGAAAGCGCTTTCCACTTTGGAATCGTCTCGTGGGTCGCCTGATAAAGCGGAAGAGGTTGACCGAGCAGAAATCGCTTCAGGCGGGTGAAAAACATGGAGCTGATCGTTTATCTCCGAACGCGAAAGGTGGCCAGCGGATAACCATCTTGCGGTGAGCAGACGCGGGATGTCCAAAAATGACGATGGCCGCGCCCCGTGGAGAAGGGCGAGGCCATCCGATTTTAAGTTGCCTCCTTTTCCCAAGTTTAGAATTTCAGACCAGGCGAGTGACCTGAGCCGAATCCGTCGCCGCAACGTTTCCAGAGCAGGTGGTAAACAATGCCGGATCGCAAATCCATGCTATCGACCGAAGCGATCGCCTGCTCTCCTCTTGAATTCGTTTGGACAAACATGCTCGCGTTGGTGCGCAGGATCACGCTCGCGCCGCATGGCGACCAAACGGTCGCACCGCGCTCAGCGCGTGATCAATCGTAAAATCCTGACTCGCGGGTCCGAAAAACCGTTTGCTGAAACTCGGGCCTCGGCCACCCGCGAAAAAGTATTCGACGTTGAATTGCGAAAACGCGCTGCGAGGCAAGGAGTAAAAACCGCGATAATCGACCTCTAGGATCGAGACGCTAAACCCCTGCGGAACCTGAAACGGAATCGCGATATTGCACCCCTTGCGGTCGATACGCTTGCCGGACATCCCGCCCGCCTCGAGCGTGAATTGATCGAAAAGAATGCTGAGTGCCTGCTGATCGGGGCTCAAGGTCACAGAAGCGGAACCGCGCGGACACCCCGTCCCTCCGTACGTGGGATGACCCAATACGAGTCCCTGCCCGGCAAATCCCTGAGCAGCCGAGAACCCGGCCGCCACCATGAAAAACCAATTTACCAATCTCATGAACCATCCCTCCCCCGGTTTAATCGCCTTGTTTCTGGCGAAAGTTCCAAAAAACTAC
The DNA here is from genome assembly GCA_001770175.1 of Bdellovibrionales bacterium RIFOXYD1_FULL_55_31. Classification (GTDB taxonomy): domain Bacteria; phylum Bdellovibrionota; class UBA1018; order UBA1018; family UBA1018; genus XYD1-FULL-55-31. Next base: position 6,345 of record MEQK01000067.1, read on the forward strand.
CTTGGGGCCGTGGGCGGAAGCGTGTATCCTTGGACCCCTTCATAACGATATCTCCCCCGATCACCCGGAACAGGAGCCGGAATCGTGAGGCGATCGGCGCGGCTCGAAATATTCGTATATCGCGCAATCGGAACCAAACCCGAACTCGGCGCCGAGGAGATGTAGCCAAGGACTCCGTCAAAACGCGAGCCCTCGCAATCAGCGCTTCGGGAGAGAAAACGTCCGTTCACGCTTGAATCGATGCAGCGATAGAGCGGAACCGAATTCGACGAAATAGCCGAAGTGAAAACCTGGAACATCGTCCCCTGGTTTCTGTACCCGAGACGATTTCCCTCGTTCTGATCGGTCGTAAGAAGGTTATCCCGTCCGTTAAAGAATCTATAAACGAGCGCCGCCTGAGCCGGGGCGGCCGGAGGAACCGGACCAGGAGCGGGGGCGCTCACGCTGCAACGGCGCCACTGAAAGCCGAAGCTTTGATTGAGCGCTCCATCTACGGAATCGAGGCTCAGCATTGCGCGGGCCGAAGACTTCGCGTTAAGAACCCGCGCCAGAAGAGCAGTGCTGATCCGAAGGGTTTTCGTGGCGGATGAATCGCAGGGCGACCAGGCCAGCTTCTGAACCGGCAACTCGTTGTGAATCGAATATTCCTGACTGAGAGGGCCCCTGAATTCTCTCGCACTGAAAGAAAAACTCCCCGTCCGGCCGACTGGCGGTCTCGGCACGAACTCCTTGGAACTGGAGGAAGAAAAGCCAGGTGCAACTCCGGTTCCGGCGAAATTCTGGAATTTGTCGAACGTGTACAGCACCTCGTGAAAGGCCGTCGCGCCCGCCTGAACATCAGCGAAGCCGCGATAATCAGCACTGGAAAGAGTAAAGGACCACCCGCTCGGAACCGAAAACTCAACGTCGATTTCGCAAGTTTTCTTATCGACTTTTGGGTCAGAACCACCTGCCCTGATCTCGTAACGGTCAAAAAGAAGCGAGAAGATTTTTGCATCCGGCGAAATCGCCGTCGAAACCGATCCGGGCTGGCAACCTGTACCCTGAGCTCGGATAGTTCTTACAAAAATTTGAGAGGAGTCCGGGGCATCCTCGGCCCAGCTTGAAGCAACCGTGAAGCTCCACAAAACGAAAGCGAGTGCCAACCCAATCCATTTGAAGAGCTCCACAGTGCTCCCCCTTTCAATTGTTCCCGCTCAAAAAGCGGGACGCGTTCCACTGAGCAAGGCCTGGACCAGCCATAGTTCTGGCGCTCTCGTGAACGTCCTTCGAGAATTATCCGTAGATCCGATGAGTTAAAGACGCCTTCAGCTTTCTGCCCTCTCGCCATCGCCTAGCGATGGGATGTCCTGGGCTCAGGCTGGCACCAATTCTTCCTGGTCAGAGCGACACCGCTTGTTGAATTTGCGACTCGTCAGTCACGTAACAATAATCACCGGAAGTTCTCTTTTTCACTCAACATTCCAGCTTGACATCCCGATCTAGGAGAGTAGTTAGGACCGTTACGACCGGGGATCCTATGCCGACTTCCACACTAACCAGAAGCTTTAGCTCGATCTATTTTAGCAACCTGCTCCGATCCCCCGTTCTCACGCAAGGCGGGCAACGCCTCGGTATCTTGAAAGACCTCGTCGCCCTGGCCGATGAGCGACCGCGAGTGGTCGCCTGCATTATCAAAACGAAAGGCGGATCACTCAAAACCCTGAATTGGGACTATTTCATTATTGCCGAAGAAGAGCACAAGTATCAGCTGATCTGCAAGCAGGAGAAGGAAATCTCCCCCCCGGCGAACGCGATCCGCCTGAACCGGGACATTCTCGATCAACAGATCGTGGATGTGGATGACAAGAAAGTCGTGCGCGTCAACGATATCCGGCTCGCGTTTTTGGCTTCAGGGGCGTTTCCGGTTGCCGTTGACGTCGGCCTGAGTGGCCTCCTCCGAAGACTCGGCATCGTTGAATTTGTTACATCCATTCTCGAATGGTTCCACTTCTCGATTCCCAGTCGGCTGATCGTCTGGAGTAACATAGAACTCCTGGCCCAACGATCCCGGAACCTCAAACTTTCGGTCACCCAGTCAAAGCTGCACACCTTTCACCCTTCCGATCTATCGGACATTATCGAGGACCTCGACGCGAAGACCCGCGCGGCCATTTTCAACTCCCTCGACTACGAAAAAGCGGCTGACGTGCTCGAAGAGATGGAAGACGAAGCCAAGGTCAGCCTGGTTGAGGACCTTCCGGTCGAAAAGGTCGCCGACGTTCTCGAAAAAATGCCGTCTGATGAAGTAGCGGATATCTTGGGCGACCTGAAGGAAGAAAAGGCCGAAGAACTCCTCCAGGAAATGGACAAGGTCACCTCGACTGAAGTTCGTGAGCTCATGGAATACGAAGAAGACACCGCGGGCAGCCTGATGAGCACCGACTTCTTCTCGTTTACGGGGGATACGAACGTAGCCACCGTGATCTCGGAAATCCGCAAGCAAAAGCCGGAATCCGACTCGATCTACTCCATCTATGTCACGGACAAGCTCAAGCATCTGATCGGCGAAGTGACCCTTCGCGACTTGATTCTCGCCGAGCCGTCAGCCCAGCTCTCGAGCATCATGAAAAAGCCGATCCGCATCCTTGATACCGATCACGTCAGCTCGCTCACTCGCCTGATCTCGAAGTACACGCTTCTTTCGATTCCCGTCGTAAGTGACGACAAGATCCTCCTCGGGAGCATCGTCATCGATGACATCATCCATGAAATCTTCAAGAACAAGCGGGTGACTCTGTGAGCTTGCTCACAAGCCGGTCCGGCTTCAGAAAGAATCTGAAGCGTCTTTCGATTTTTCTCGCCATCCTTGGACCCGGGATCATCACGGGGAGCGTCGACAACGACGCCGGCGGGATCACGACCTACTCTGTCGCGGGCGCGCTGTATGGCTATAATCTCCTCTGGACGCTCTTCCCGGCTTTCGTCGTCCTTTTCGTTATCCAGGAAATGAACGCCCGGATGGGAATCGTGACCGGAAAGGGGCTGGCCGACCTGATTCGCGAGAACTTCGGCGTCAAGGTGACTTTTTTCATCTTCATGGGACTGCTCTTCGCCGATATCGGCAATACCACCACGGAATTCGCGGGCGTCGCGGGCGCGATGGAAATCTTTGGAATCAGCAAGTACGTCTCCGTCCCGATTTCGGCGATGCTGGTCTGGATTCTCGTGGTGAAAAGCAATTACAAGAACGCCGAAAAGATCTTTCTTGTTTTCAGCGTGTTTCTGCTCTCCTACGTTGTTTCAGCGATTCTCGCGAAACCGAATTGGGGAGAAATCGGGCAGGCGTTGGTACGTCCAGAAATCCAATTTAATGCCGGCTACCTCCAGATCGTGATCGGAATCATCGGAACAACCATCGCGCCTTGGATGCAGTTCTACATGCAGTCCGCGGTGATCGAAAAAGGCCTGAGCGTCGAAAAGTACCGGTATACCGTGCTCGACGTCCTGATTGGCTGCATAGCCACCGTGGTCGTCGCATTCTTCATTATTGTCGCCTGCGGATCGATGCTTTATCCCGCCGGCATTCGCATCGAGGAAGCGCGCGATGCCGCCCTCGCACTCAAGCCCCTCGCCGGCGCTTTTGCTTCGCACGTTTTCGCCTTCGGCCTTTTAATCGCTTCGATATTTTCGGCAACCATTCTTCCCCTCGCTACCGCGTTCTATGTTTGTGAGGCTTTTGGGTTCGAAGCGGGAATAGACAAGACGCCTGAAGAGGCTCCTCAATTTTATAAGCTCTATACGACGATTCTCGTTATATCCGTTGGAATTATCCTAATCCCGAACGCACCACTCGTCACGATCACCCTTTGGACTCAGATCATCAATGGCCTTCTCCTGCCCGTGGTTTTGATTTCGATGATGGTGCTTGTAAATAATAAAGAAATCATGGGCCAATACACCAACGCCCGAACGACGAACGTGATCGGCTGGGGAACGGTCGGAACCCTGGTCGTCTTATCGCTGCTTCTGGTTTCGACGCTGCTTTTTTTGCGCGGGTGAGGTTCCGATCGGGGTCTGCTCAAAAATTGGGTCACAAAACCCCGGCGGTGCTAAACTGGAAGGGTGAAGAGCTCCATCGCCGTTCCAGTCATATTGCTCGCCGTATCGGCTTCGATAGCGGCAGCCGAGAAACAACCGATCAAGGCTGCTTCGAATACAGCGAAGGCGCTCTTCTTCCCGCTTTACGCCGAGAAAGAAGCGATCAGAATCGGCTTCAGCAAAGACAAAACACCGAGAATCGGCCGGGAACACGCCATCGGATATTTGGCCATCGCGGGCGGCGCGTATGCGATGAATCGCGCATATTTTTTCATGGGTGCGGACACCTTCCAGAGAAAGACTGACGCGATCCTCAAGGCAGCTCCAAAACGGGTTCTGGTGATCAACTCTTTTCCGGAAGACGAGGAGATGTTTCACCTCGATGTAGACGAGTTCGTCAGAAAGCAGCGGCTTCTCGGGAGCGAGGTGACCGAGCTCCAGGCGAGTCAATATGACGACCTCCTTCGCAAGCTCCGGGGACTGCCGCAGGCGAATCAGTTTGATCGAATCGAATTTTACGTCCACGGAAAGGCCGGAAAAATCGCCTTCAGGGGCGACACCCCCGTCATGGTCGATCAGGCGGCACTTTCACCTCTGCGGGACTTGAAACTCAGAATCGCGGCGCCGGGAGCCGAACTGCGGCTTTCGTCCTGCGCCGTCGCGGCCGCCGATTCGAAAACGGGCGAAACCGTCGGGAAGACCTTTATCAACGAACTCGGCAAGGCCCTGCTGCCCGACGGTGGTAGCGTCGTCGCGACTGAAAAGATCGTTTTGGCGATGACCTTACCTGGTCGCTTCACCGCGCATTCAGTTGGCCTGGGAGTTCCCCTTGAACTCCGGAATTTTCTCTTCGGCGCATTGAAGCTGAAATTTCCCAAAGGGTATATCCCCAGGAAAGATGTCGTGAAAATCACGATTCCCGCACAGACCTGTATCGGTCCGGCGATCAAAAGGATCAGGCCCTAGCGATACAGAGGTGAGCCATCGTTCCAGGCGGAGCAATTCATTACTGATAACTTTTTGACGGCCGGCCTAAGCCGGTCGCGAATTGCTGTACCAAAATTGCATTTTTAATCTGAATCACCGACAATCTGAGACGGAGACGAATTTCATGCAACATCTTGGAACCGTGTTTCTTTGCGCTGTTTCCGCCGGGATCCTGAGTTCTTGTGCTTATCCGACAGTACAAGCAGAAGGAACGGAAACTCCCGCAGCACCGGCTTCCGTGTCACCCGCGCCGGTTGCGGCAGATCCGGCCCCGGCCGCGGCAGCACCTGCTCCAGCGGCTCCCGTTGCCTCAACTGCGTCTCCTGCAAAAACCGCCGTACCCGCCACGCCGGTTGCACCCAGCGGACCCGGGACGGTAACACTGCCAACGAGCGCACCCCCCGCAGCGAGCACGCCTCCAGCTCCCGCGCAAACAACGGAAAATCGAGACGGCCTCGCCTTCGGAGGACAAATCTTTCTTGCTCTTCAGAACTGGTCTAAAGTCGGAATGTCGGGCGATTCCAAGATCGGAATTGGAGTGGGCGGTTCTTTTGGAATCGGCTTTCGTCTTGGTGACATGAAAGTCACGGCCGGTCCGACGCTTTGGACGAATTCGTGGTCAGCCGATTATTCGAACAAAGCCCAGAGCGCTACGAGCCGGGTTTATGTCACGATGAATGATGCCGGGGTTTCACTCACCTCCTATTTTGATGACATGTTCATTGAACTCGGAACGGGCAATTCCACGATTAAATCGGCGATGATCGTCAGCGGAAGAGAAATCCCCTATAATTACGACGAGACCAGTTACTCCTATAAATGCTTCGGAATAGGAATGAAATCAGGCGCAGTGCTCTTCGGATTGGGCATCAAGAACTATGACGGCTTGGCGCGGGCCGCAAACCACGTTAATTTTATGCTGGGGTTAGGATTTTAACCGCTTCAAGTCATGCCTGGCGCTCACGCGTGGTGCTTGTCTTGAGTCTCGTCGTGATGATGCTCGTTTCTGGATGTGGCAGATCGCCGCTTCGCGTACTGCATGGTGCAATTTCAAGAGCGGGGTCACCTTCGCCGCAAACATCCCTTTTAGACTGACGCACCAGACCGAAGGAGTGGCTGCGCTCGGATCAACGCGCTTTTCAAGCACGGGATCCACTCCAGGGGCGCCGTGGAGACGTCCTTTTCGAGTTGACCCGACGACTCCGTGCTCAGTTCGAGCAGCCGCCCGAACGGCTTCTGAATTGCAATTCGGGTAATCATAATGCCGAGTCGCTCAGCCTCTTGAATTGGAAGGGTCGGGGAATTTCAATATGACCAACCGATCAACTCGAATCAAGTCCATCGAGTCGTCACACGAGAACCAGAGGAGTTTTGCATGTGCTCGAACCTTAGGCAGTTAGCCGCATTTCTTACTATGGCCGCTATGTTCATCTCATGCGCCGGCCCACAGTCTGCTCCGGAAGCGGAGACTCAAATCGATACGCGTCCCCCATCGAAAACCGAAGCGGTGCCAAGTGATGAGGAGATCACTTCCGTGATCACCACCAAACTCTATGCGGATCCGCTCTATTCTCCCGATGAGGTCAAGGTTCAAACACAAAAAGGCGTTGTCACTTTATCAGGAACCGTGGACAATCTTCAGGAGAAGAACCGGGCAATTTCGTCGGCTAAACCCATTCGCGGTGTCCGCTCCATAGTCGATCTTCTGAGAGTACGTCCTGCTCTTCGCTCGGATCAACAGATCCGGGATGACGTTCGCAAGAGCCTCAAATTGGATCCGAGCATTGAATCAAAGGACTTTACTGTCCGAGTTTACAACGGGGTCGTGTTTCTTCAAGGCACAGTAGATTCCTGGATAGAAAGGAGTCTGGTTGAATTCGCCGCGAGCCGAGTGACCGGGGTCAAAGAGGTTCAAGATCAAGTTCAAGTCAAGTTTCGCTTCACGCGCCCAGATGCAGACATTCAAAAGGACATCGAAGGCCGCCTTCGTGCCGACCCTTGGATCGCCGAAAATCTTCTCTCTGTTCAGGTCCGGAATGGTTACGCCGCCTTGAGTGGCACGGTCGGCAGTCTGGCTGCGCTCGATCGCGCCGATGCATCCGCCCGCATTTCTGGGGTTCGCAGTGTCGACACTCATGCTGTTAAAGTCATTCCTCATCCGTTGCACCGTTACCTGAGCAACGATCCCTTCCTTTTGCAACCGGATGTACAGATTAAGAGCGCCATTCACGACGCGTTTCGGCTTGATCCACGGCTGGATCGCTCCTCAATCGTAGTTCTCGTTAATTCAGGAGTTGTGGAATTGACCGGGCAGGTCCGAAACTTGATCGCAAAGAACGCTGCCGAGGAAACCGCATGGAACACAAGGGGCGTAGTCGAGGTCTTCACTCGATTGACCGTGCGCCCCTCCTCGCACCGTTCAGACGCCAAATTGCGGCGGGACGTTCTCTTCGCGCTCGGACTTGACTCGCTCCTTTCCCAAGAATCAATCCGAGTGAAAGCCGACAGCGGAATCGTGGAACTGCAGGGCCGCGTCTCCTCTCCCACGTTGAAGCGACTGGCCGGGCAGGTCGCGAGTCAGGTACAGGGAGTCACGGCTGTGCAGAACCGCCTGGAAGTTCCACTCGCCAGCACCGTCTCATCTCCACGCGAAGATCTTCTTCTAAAGCGGAGAATCACCCGCATGCTCAGGTGGACGCCCGAACTGGAAGCCAATGATGTCATCACAACCACGGTCAGAAACGGAAAGGCCGAGCTATCCGGCATCGTGAGTTCATGGGCAGAACATCGAAATGCAACCCGGATCGCCTTTGAAGCGGGGGCAAAAACGGTACTGAATTCCCTGAAAGTCCGGGAAGCACCTCACGCTTCCAGCCGCACGTTCAACTATGAGACGTCGCCGCCCGCTCAAGGTTGAGGGATTCGACACATTTAGTTCATATCGAAACAGCCGCGTCTGGTTCAGTTTAAATGAACTTTATCATTATTAATATCGATTTTACTTCGAGTTAGGAACAAGCGAGGGTCTTCATTACAAACGAAAGGAGTTGTTATGAATTGTCCAAGCTGCCCCTCAGTGACCTTGCAGATGACCGAACGCTCGGGTGTCGAAATTGACTACTGTCCTTCCTGCCGCGGCATTTGGCTCGACCGTGGTGAACTAGATAAGATTCTTGAGCGCTCAAGTGCGAGCGATTTTGCGCCGAGCCAAGGTACGTATCACAATCCTCCTCAGCATAAATACAAAAACAAATACCATCACAAGAAGTCATGGCTTCACGAAATCTTTGACTGAATAGGAATCCCATGGTCACCAAGAATGCCGGCAAACTCGCACTCGCCGTCCTGATAGCGATACCTGCCGTTCTCTTAAGTGCTACTCACACCCATCTTCCTCCGGAGTGGAGTTTGCTGGTATTCGGGTCCGCAATTCTTGCCTCGGCATTTCTCTTGACCTGGGCGGCGGAATGCGCCCAAAAAGACATTTCGGGCGGTCTTGCCATAGCGATTCTGGCGCTCATAGCAGTCCTACCGGAATATGCAGTGGACCTCTACTTCGCATTCAGCGCCGGCACCAACCCGACCCATGGACCCTATGCAGTCGCAAATATGACGGGCAGCAACCGCCTTCTTCTTGGACTCGGCTGGCCATTAGTGATTGGCCTTTTGGTGTGGAAGGCGAGAAGCCGCAAGATCCCCTCCCTTCGAGACTCGATATCCCTTCCTAGGGAGACCCGAATACCCCTTCTCGTTCTCGGCGCGGCAAGCGTATATGCGTTTCTGATCCCATCACTTGGCCGAATCTCAATACTGGACACTGCAGTTCTGTTTTCGATATTTGGTTTTTACCTGTGGCACCTCAGCAAGGAACAGCACTCAAATCCGGAGTTCATGGGAGTCGCTGGATTCATCGCTTCTTTTAGCCGACAAAGGCGCATTGCGTCCGTCGTCGCCCTTTTCTCCTTTGCGGCGCTGGCAATCCTCGCGTCCGCCGAACCGTTTGCGGAATCCCTTATCGCCACCGGAAAGGCGTTTGGAATTAACGAATTTTTGCTCGTTCAGTGGCTTGCCCCTCTCGCATCAGAGTCTCCGGAATTCCTGGTGGCAATCATGCTTGCGCTGCGCGGAAATCAGGAAGCGTCTTTTGGCACATTGCTTTCCTCGAAAATTAACCAATGGACATTGCTTCTCGGCAGCATTCCCCTTGCTCATCTTCTCGGCGGTGGCGAGTCTGCACTCGTTATGGATTTCCGACAGACTCAAGAGGTATTCCTGACCGCGGCCCAGAGCCTTCTTGGTCTCGCTATCGTAATCAATTTGAAAGTATCGCTTGGCGAGGCGCTGCTTTTGTTCGTGCTCTTCTTTATTCAGTTCTTTATTCCAGGCCCTGAATCGAGAACGATCGTGTCAGGCGTCTATTTGGTGTTCGCTGGATTCATCGGAATCCGAAGCTGGAAAGAGACTCGCGATCTGTATCGAGATGTCCTTATTCGAGAGAAAATCGGGCAAATAGCTCTTCCGCGATAGGTGTGACAATATGGCGTTTTGCCTTCATAAGCCAGATCTCATCATACACATTGGGCAACGTGCCAATCTTAAGCAGTTTAAACTCTGGCTGTGAGGTGATAAGTGACGACTCAGGCAACGGCACTAATCCATGACCACTCCTGCCGAGGTAGTGCTGCATACTCGTATCCTGCACTTCGGCAACGAGACGGTGGTTTATCTTCGTCACTGAGAAAAAATGGTCCAGCTCGCCTCGCAGACGACTTTCGTGCGTAGGAAAGATCATAGGTTGACCAGCTAGGCTTTCTGGGAAACGCTTTCGCACTTTCTCAAAGCGCCTATGCGCGAAAATCGCGACGGGTAGCTTTGCTATTCGTTTAGACTGTACGTGACTGTCACGAACAGAAACGGGAGGATGGTTCGAGAGGACCAAATCAATGCGGTGACCGGCTAAATCCCGCATCAGCTCATCGTGCGATCCTTCCGCAATAGTGACGATCCCGGCCCGACTCTTCCACGCAAATTCGATCAGAGCCGCACTGATGAATTTTGACACACCGTCCAGAATCCCAATCTGAATGTGGGGCCGTTGCGAAAATGGCTCATCTCGCATTAGATCCTGAAACTGCTCCCCAAGGCGAAAAATGCTCTCTGCATAATCGAATGCCACCTTCCCTGCAGGCGTGAGAACCAGCGTCCCCTTTTTCCTCTCAACCAGAACGTGTCCGGAGGCGTCTTCAAATTGCTTCAGCTGCATACTGAGCGCCGGCTGACCGACCCGCAACTTTTCCGCAGCACGCGAAATACTGCCCTCACGAACAATCGTCCAGAAATAATAGAAGTGATGGTAATTCAGCCATTTCATTATGCCATCAATATAACTGATAGATTAGATACACAAGATCGATTTGCATTGACCTTCAACACACGGCTAGACTTTAGCTGAAATGGAGGCCGTTTTGACCTCTGTTGCCCGCGAGAGTCTCTTCAGAAGGCATAGCATGCCGGCAATTCCCTTCTCACCGAAGACCGTCATGCGCTGCCTTCTGATTAGACGGGAAGGATGCGTATGGCAAATTCCATTTGGATACCCGTATCCGGTGCGAGCGCTCAAGAGCGAGTCGTTGAAACCTCTGCCAATAATCTCGCCAATGCAGAGACAACTGCGTTCAAAAAGGAACTCGTCTCGTTCGAGGAGTACCTCGTTAGGGCCAAAGACGGAGATGAACCGCTACCGAGAGGTCCCATTAAAGACAAGAACTTGCTCCCGTTTGACGGAAGAGATAAATCCATGGTGACGGTAAGTGGAAGCTACACTGATTTTAGCCAAGGTCCCATCGAAGTAACCCATAGCCATATGCACTTCGCGATTGAAGGGCCAGGGTTCTTCGAGTTTTTAACTCCACGTGGAATTCTGTATTCTCGATCCGGCAACTTTATGCTTTCAGCTAATGGACAACTAGTTACAAACCGGGGCTATCCCGTGCTCGCACGGAAAGGGCCATCCGATTCTTCCAATGCCGATGCTGCCGAAGAGCCTGAGAACCAGATAATTGTTGGTCGCGCGCCCACGGGAGAATTCACATTGCCGTCAGCTGACAAGCTGAGCATTGTCGGCTTTGGGGATACGTCTCTACTTAGAAAATTCGGCAATGGGCTATATGCTCATATGGGAACCACCGAAAACGTAATCGGCACTCCTAACGGTACATCTGTTTTGCAGGGCGCGCTCGAACGCTCCAACGTAAACACCATCCAAGAAATGACGAACCTCATCAAAGCGCATCGATCCTATGAAACGGGCGATATCGGAAAACTGGAGTAGCCAGTGCACTTAGTCGCGAATGCATCTCTGATTTCGCTCACCAGATAAAGGTTCCAACCATCACGTTGAATCGGTGACTGCTTGGCAAGCACCTGCCTGACACTGATGGGGATCGCGCCCGGAGCAACTCCGGGCGGCGGCAATATCGGGCTTCATCGTAGGAAAAAGACATCGGTCAAGAAGCCGAGTAGATCTCTGCTCCTTGACCGATCAATGATCGAGGTGACTCGAAATGTGCTTGAAGATTCACATGATCGTCCAAGCTGCAAGCCATTCTCGTGGCGGAGGCCGCCAGACCGGACTCCTTTGTGTTCTTACGGCGGCTCGAGTTTGCCGTGGTTTTGGAAGTCCGAAATGACCATGATCGCGGCACCTGGCTCGAATGGGGTGAGTCGAATTCTAAATCCGCGGAATGGATATTCTTTAAATCCGAGCCGAGCAGGGCTGGTTGGGCATAACCAGGCGAATCGGGCCTGATCTGGAGATCACCCGTTGGGTGAAGATGCCTCGATGATCTCGAGGAATTTCGAGAAGACCCGCTGCTTGAGGCCGCGCTCAAGGGGGGGGTTGCCGCTCCGAGAACGATCGGCGATTGGCTTCGGGATTTCACGACCGAGAACACGAATCGGATGAACGCGTATCTGGGGGCGATGGCCCGGGCGATTCGAAGTTAAGGGGGGACCGAGGATTCGAACCTACGATTAACTGTTTGGACACCTCAACAAAGACGGTGGCTCGTCCAAATTCAAGCCCATTGGGCCCAGTCGATCAGCTCGCCCGTGAAACTCCACTGATCCGAGAGAAGGTGATCTCGAATTCAGGGCACACCAGTGCCCTCTTCCCCGTCCGGCGGGACGGAGGACAAAACTGAAATTTCATTTTATTTTTTTGCACGTCCATAACGCGGCGATTCCTCGGATTTGGCAAGTAGCCGGCATGTAGCCGCGGTGTTCTTACAGGCATAATGCTTGCTACCCCGGCCCGGGTTTGCTCGCGCGTGAATCGCGGATCAGGGAGCGCAAATGAACGGAACAAGAAATCGTGGAATCAATCTCGTTCTGGTTGCCCTCCTTCTAACGATCACGGGATGCTCGATGCCCCGACCACGCGCATCACAGCCGACCTCGTTTGTGCAGGACGAGCAAGAAGTTTCCAAAGGACAAGTTACGCAGGCCGAGCTGCAGGACGACCTTCTGCGCTTTGAGAGTCAATTCAACGCGCGAATCCAAAGCGCTAGCGAGCCTCTTGAGACTTCGACGAACCCCAAGATCAGGTACCGCGCCGCACTGAACCGCCTAATTTACAGTTCGAACTCATTAAGCATAGCGCTGGGTCCCAGCCCTGAATCTAATCTACTGGATATGGTCACCTTCATCGAACTGAGTCGCAATGTTCTAAAAAGGCATTGGATACCGAACGTCTTTGGGGCTGATGGGCAACCGCTCGAAAAGGCATTTACGGACTCCAGGCAGCACATCTGGGCAATTGCCGAAAAGGTTCTGGATCCTCAACAGAGAACCTTGCTCCGGAACGTCATCTCCACCTGGCACAATAAACACCACGATCAGATCAATGTCGAGACGGTGCGGCTCTCAGCTTTTTCCAGCGATCCTCAGGCAAGGGCTGCCGGTTTAGATCAAGTCGTAGGGGGCCTTTTTGCGAGTGTTCAACAAACTACGCAAGCCGTTGATTCAGCCAGACTGTTTGCCGAACGGGCGCTGTACTACGCCGCACGAGCTCCCTTTTTATTCCGCCTTCAGGCTAGGTTAGGCGCTCGCGAAATCATCAAGGACATCGGATTGAGCGTGGCCGAACTCCCGAGCCCCGCGGACCATGAGCCCGCGCTCAGCAATCTCATGAAAGAGTTCCAGCAGACCCTGCTCGTGACTCGAGCAACTCTCGGAGACGCAAATTCGACAGTTAAATCAATAAGTGCCTTGATGGGGCAGCTATCCGGTGATCCAGGTGCAGCTGAATCAGCTACGACCGCGATCAATCAACTTACGGTCTTATTGAAAGAATGGAATCACCTTTTAAGCTCTGCTCCTTATCAAAAAGGCGTTTCTCAAATGGCGGGGATCGTAGGTCAGGTAAATCGGGAGAGCAGTCGCTTCCTCAAGAAATTGGCGTGGCTAGGCGCAGGCCTGATCGTCTTTTTTTGGATGATGTACGTTCTTTCCAAGCTGGCCTACCAGTACTTCGTTCTGAAACTTTTTGGCCCGAAACGGGCGAGCCAGGATAGAAGAAAAGATCAGGCAGCCTGAAGTGGAGAACCAGAACCAGAACCTGAAGTGGCGGTTGTGCTCGAAGAACCAAGGGTTCTGAGTTTTTTGAATTTCGCCAAGTATTTGAATGGCGGAGAGAGAGGGATTCGAACCCTCGATACGCATTTCTACGTATACACGCTTTCCAGGCGTGCTCCTTCAACCACTCGGACATCTCTCCGCATTAGGAATGGGTTGAATATTGAGTGGTTAGCATAATGGAAATCTGCGGTCCACTATTTCTGAAGGGTTTTGGGGGCAAACTACGGTTTCAAACCAGGCCAAAAAAACGTGGAATAGCGCCCGTCAACGCCAGCTGAGTATCCCGGCTTGGAATCCTGCCAATCGAGGTCTGATAAACTGAAATATAAGAATAGAGCATGAGTGAGAGCCTGTAAGCAGCAGGCCCTCACTCTCGCGAATCCGATCTTTACGAAGGTCGAACTGCGTGCTTGTGATCGTATGCGCGCGTCCGGGCACTCGTCCACTGGAAGCTGAGGTCGGCTCCGAGGTTTGGGCTCAAGCCTAACTTTGCGACGCTTCACCACGGAGTCCACGGTGTCGCGACTTATCCCGATTTCTCGTGCTATCGATCGAATCGTGCGGTGTACGGCAATTTTGTCGGACTCCGTCCATGAAGTTCCCAATCCGCCCGCGTGGCCTACTTCGAAAGCGCCAATAGTGGGCAGGGTGGCCGCCGCTAAACCGTGAAAAATGGCTGGTTTTGAAACCGCGCTCCATTATGATCTCTGGATTTTTTGCAAAGAGTCTAGGGGGCTTCCCTTGTGTCCCTGACAAGCAAGGACGATACATTGGGGGCAGGCGATATTAGTCTACCGCCAGTGTGCTTCACAAAACCATAATACGAATCCCTCAGATTCTTTCCTTCAGCAAACAAAAGCCACACGCTACGCCGCCTCGTCTTCAGAGTCCTTGTGCTGCCGCTTCTTCGCGGCGAAGAGCTTTTCCGCCGCCTTCCGAACCCGTTCGGCTTCCTTTTCGTACTGACTCTTCCCATTCGGGAACAAAAGTGACTCTGGAGCGATCCCAAGCGCCGCACCGATCAGGGTCGCACGCTTCACTCCGATTTCTAACTTATCGTTTTCAATGGCACTCAGATTGGACTCAGGAATCCCAGTCAATTTTGAGAGTTCCTTTAGGGTAACCCGAAAATTTTTCCGGAACGCCCGGATAATGCTCCCGGCGGTGCTGTCCTTGGGCAAGAAATTCATTAAATCTTTGGTTGCCATTTTGTACCTCTACTTCCGTTTCTTATAGTCGTGCTCTGGCGTGATTCTGACCACGATGACCGTAATCACCTGATTCTCAACTCGGTAAATGAATCGTCCGCGATAGCCAAAGCTCGAGGCCCGATGACCTTCCCATTCGCCATGCAAGGGGTGATCGGCCCATCGCCCAGGTTCTCGCAGCAAAGCCTCTGGACCGCCGCTGCCTTCTCTTCGATGACGACTTTCCAGATGCGAAGCTTTGCTCCCATTCTTACTATTTATAGTAACTTATCATTTTTAGTAAGTCAATCGTGTGGGACATTTTGGGGAACACGTTGTCCAAAAATGGCCTAAAAAGACCTTGAACAACCAAGGATGTGACCTAAGCGGCCTCTGATTTTATTGGTTTTTATGATTTGTGTTGGTTTTCTGAACAGCAGCCGGCAGATTTCCAGGCGTGCTCCTTCAACCACTCGGACATCTCTCCGTATATAAAGGTTGAATAAGGAATCAACTGAGACTCCAGTTAGATAGCTACCTTGTTATAGCTGTTGAGAACGCTTATTCCGCATTCTACTGAGCAACCGATTTGCGTTTTGCCAGAGCCCAAACACCAGTTGAACAAACCCTGATCTGTATTTAAGCTCAGATCTCGCAGCCGATCGCTCCGCCCCAAAAGGATAAAGCATATGATCTCTGTTCATCAGACAACGCGCGTGATTCTCATAACGGCATTTGCATTTTCAGTCGGATGCACCTCTGGTCCGAAGAGAGAAAATGATTCTCCGCTGGACTATTTAAATGGAAACAATTATCGAGCTGGCTCACCGCAGGGGCTTTCGCCTGTTTTCGTGAGACAGGCCGTCGCGAGAACGGTGAGTGGCACACTATTCATCGACACCGCTTCCCTACCTCTACCACTCAAACACCAGACGTTAGTATTGACTCGTGAGAATAAAGAGATCGCTCGCGCGATGACGGACGCAAAAGGGGAATTTACCCTGACCGGGGACATTGAGAATGGCAACTACACCATTACCGTCGAGTCGAATAGATACGCCCTATCGAAGGAGATTGCCGTAACAAGCTACAAAACCGAAGGCCTCGAACTTTTAGCAAGCACCAGAGATGCCAAAAGCCCGACCCAATCTCAGTCTCGGTAAGTTGCAGGATAGGCTTTCATTCGGTGGGCACCGTTCGTTTTCTTCGCCCTCAGCACCGCCTGCCCACAGTTACTCCG
>MEQK01000067.1:22499-23080 GCA_001770175.1 Bdellovibrionales bacterium RIFOXYD1_FULL_55_31
GCACCGCCTGCCCACAGTTACTCCGCACTGCATTTTCACGCTCATCACCGATGCTGATAATCACATCAAAGCCGAAGAGACTTAACTCCCGGGACAGCTCTTCAGCCCTGGCGGGATTGCTCGTGGATACATTCGAAAATAGGCCAGCGCTGTCTCCGCGAGCCGTCGGGTTCAGGGGCGTCAACTTGACGGCAAAGCACTCAGGGGTGAACGTCTCCGCAATGAGTTTCGGATCAACCGGAACCCCCTCCATCAGAGCAAAATTCAGGACGATTTTGCGATCGCCGGGCTTCCAGAATTCCCGTCCATAAGCGGCGAGTTCGGCAAGCGAGGCATGCTCGATCGGCATCAGTCGCCTCCTTGTTTTTTGATCCGTCGAATTGACCGAAAACTGAAGCTGGAACCGTTTCCGGAATTTCTGATCTTTGATCCGGAGCAAACGCGAAAACCACTCGGTCTGAGTTTTGGGGAAGACCGTGGCGACGCAGGCCCAGAGTTCAGGATTTGGAATGAGTGCGGGAAGTTCCTCCAGCACCTCCAGGACGGCAGGATTAAAGGCCGGCTCGCCCATTCTGGAAAAG
>MEQK01000068.1 GCA_001770175.1 Bdellovibrionales bacterium RIFOXYD1_FULL_55_31
GGACGCCCGAGGAGAGTATTGACGTCCAGATCGATCTTGATGCGGCCAAGAACGTTCACATCCGGGTGACTGGAGCCGCGAATGACAAAGTGGTTTTCGCCGCGAAGAACGAGACCTGGGATTTCGAAGCCCTTCAGGGATATCTGCAGGAACTCAAGGGGCGCTGGCCGAGCATGGCGGGCGTCGTGCTCTCGGCTGAACGGACTGTCATTTACACCGAGATCATTCGGATGATCGACGCGATCCGGAAAGTAGTCCCAGGCGTCGCCCTGGGGGACCGGGAGCAGGTATGATGCGGCGTAGGAAAAATCGATTCTTGAGGCGAAATCCTCAAAAAGAGGACATGTCGCTCCAGATCACGTCGATGGCGGACATTTTCACCATCATTCTGGTCTTTCTCCTCAAGAGTTTCTCGACGGGGATCACGAATTTCGCGCCAAAGGATATCACGCTTCCCCTGGCGACGACCTCGGATGAGATTACCGAAATGTTGAAGGTTGAGATCGGTCGTGAATTGATCATCGTCGATGACAGGCCGGTCACGCGCCTCGAACAGTTCGAGGTGCTTCCGACTGATGCTGAAGCGGATGGCACCCCCCGTTCGCTGAATGCCGTGCTTGTGGAGCACAAGGACCGGGTGGAAAAGGCGAATTCCACGCAGGGTCTTGAAGAAGGCGCTCCGAAGCTCATGATCATGGCAGACCAGAACACTCCTTACGGAACTCTCAAGGCCGTACTGATGGCCGCATCGAACGTGGGGTTTGGGGATTTCAAGCTCGCCGTGGTGGATGACAAATGAGCGTACGTCCGCCCCTTATCAAACAGTCGGCTCCCGTCATGCTGATGCTGATCATCGGTATGATCGCCAGTCCGGCTGCCTCTGGGCGCGACAAGGGACTTGGCTTCGCTTCCGAGTCGAAAGACCGTTCGGTTGATAGCGTCGCGCTCGGCACTTACTACCAGGCGGTAGTGGGAATTTCCAAATTGCTCAAGCAAAACAGGGATACTCCTCGGGAACCGGGACTTCTTTTGCGTCTCGCCGAGACTTACCAAAAAGCCGCTGGTGTCGAGTTCCGGGTTGCACATGCGCGCGGGGGCGTGGTTAACCTCCGGAATTACGAAAAGTTGCTGCAACATTCGCTCGTCCCGCTGAACCGAATGATTCAGGTTTATCCAAATCACCCGGAAGTCGCGATCGCGTACAACCGGCGAGCGAAGTCGTTCAAGGAGCTTGGACGAAAAAACGAGGCTATTCAGGACCTGAAGCTCGTCATCGATCGTTATCCGGGCAAACTCGATTTGACGACAGCTTATCTCACTCTTTGCGATCTGCTTTTCGAAACCAAGGATTATCGCACCGCGATTTTCTATTTGAAACTTCTGAATGCGCGTCCAACGGACAGCAATTACCCGCTGATAATGGAGAAATTCGCCTGGGCACACTACTACCTGACTGAAGTCTCTCAAGGGCTGGAGTACCTTTTCAGAATAAAGGCCGGCCTGGCGGTCCGGAAAGGTCAGCCTCGTTCGGCGGATCGCGAAGGTTTGTTCTCAAACGTCGCGCTATTTTACGGCACCGGAATCGAAGCCAAGCTTCAGGGTTTCGAAGCCGGAAAGGCGCTCGCGTATTTCAAATCCTTTGAGCCCGGTCCGGAATTCTCGAAAATCGTGATCGCGTTCGCGTACCTTCTCCGCTCCAAGGGTCTCAATCAGGAGCTCGAACTGTTTCGCACGCAGGCGCTGGCCTCCGACCTTTCGCCCTCTGATCAATTGGAGCTTCTTTTGATTACTTTGGGGAACCAGTCGAATCGGCGTCGCTACGCCGAAATGCAGAATACCGCGGCTCAGATCGCGACTCTCTGGTCAAAGAACAGCGAGCTCGCATCCGTTCCGAAGCTGAAGGAAAAAACGGTTAAAATCTTAACTGAGTCATCTGAAGGAGTTCTGGCCGCATTCGCGGCGGCACGTAAACAGCAGGGTGACTCCGCTCAATTGACTTCCCTGGTCCCCATCGGGCACGCCGTGATCAATCTCTACAGGGCCACTCTCAGCCTTCTTTCGGCTGAGTCCGGAACATCCGCGTTCACGACTCTTCGTCAGAGGATCTATTTCAATCTCGGTGAGGTCAGTTTTCACATACGCGAATTTCAGAACGCCACGAACTATTATCGCTGGATCGCGGAAAATGCCCCTCCGGAATCCGAATTGGCGGTGGAATCGGGAATGCGGGCGATCGCCTCCTATTATGAGAAAATGCGCGAAGACAAGGTCGTTCCGGGCCAGCTGACGGCGGCGTCGTTCCAGAATGCGCGGAAGAAGGACGTACCGAAACCAGTCCAGGACTGGATCGGCTGGGTCAGGTCAGCCGCCCAACAGAAGGACGAACGGCGGCGTGTAGCCGCGGAGGTATTCGTCTTTGAGGCGAACCGGATCCTGTATTCCCTGGGTCATGTCAGCGACGCCGTTTCGGAGTTGATCGCGTTCACGAAGGCCTGTCCGAAGTCATCCTACGCCAGCGGTTCGGCGGCTTTGGCGATCGACACTTACGTTGCGAGCGGTGACTGGCCTACTGCGAACGCCCTCGCGGTTGAATTCGGACAATATGCGAACTGGAAGGGTACTGGTTTTGAGAAGAAGCTCGGCTCAATCGCTTCAGATACCTCTTTTAAGATGATCGAGGGTCATTACCGCAACGGGGAATATGCGGTCGCGCTCGAAAAGGCCGACGCCTTCCTGAAGCTCAATCGAAGCGGACGCTACTCCAAAAATTGCCTTTCGATCGCGGCGAACGCGGCGCTGGCGCTCAAGGACAAGAAGCGGGCTATGCAGTACCTCGCGCTCGCGGCTGATAAGGATGCTCCGCCCGAGGTCGTTTCACTCGCTCTCTTGACGAGTGCCTCCCTTGCGGAGGAGCGTTATGACTTCGCGGCCGCGGCATCGGCTTACCGGGAATACCTTTCAAAGGCCCCGGACAGCGCGGTTTCCGCCGAAGACCGGACGGCCATGGTACGGAAGATCCTGCTTTTCGTCTGGCTTGCCAAAGATTCGAAAGCCTTGAAGAGTGCTCTCGAGAACCCGAAGTATTGTGGTGGGAAAGCCCTGGCCGTCGACTGCGAACGTCTGAATCTCTGGACCGAACTCACGGAGAGATCGGCGGCCAAGATGTCCGCCTCGGAGAGCGCCGGCTGGGCGAAGGTCTCCTTTGAAGGCATGAAGGAAGTGGATTCCTCGAATAGAATCTATTGGGCCATGATCGGAGTGAATCATTCGAAGGCGCTGCCGACCAAAGACCGCGCTGAGTTGTTTTCAGAGTTCGCCGCTGCCTGGAAAAAAACGGAACCGCTTTATCGATTTGCCTTGTTGCCCTATTTGTCCGATTCAGTACCGGATGCCGTGCGCGACGCGAGGGAGAGGTTGCGATCGATGTCACCCCTCAAGCTGGATCCCGCATCGATTAAGAAAAGGGCAAAGCTGATCGAAAGCCTCGAGGCCGCTTTCGAAGCGCTTTTGGAACTTCCGTCCGTCCGGCTTCGAAGTGTTATTCTAAATGAAAATGCGCAATTCTACTCTGATTTCTCAAAAGACCTTGGCGCCTTGTCCAAGACAAAAGGGATTTCCGCAGAAGAACGCGAGGCTTTCGATTCGACTCTTTCGGAAATGAGAAATACCCTTCGTGACAAAGCCAAGGATTTACGTAAAAGAGCATTTGAACTAGCGTCCGGATCAGGAGTCGAGGCGAGTGCTCTCGAATCGCTGATTTCTGATTACGCCAGTGAATTCCCGGACCTCGCAAAAGGGCTCATGGCCAACCATAAGAAACCGGTCGCGGCGGCGATCACGCCAGACCTGCTGGATCAGGCCGATATATCCGGAGGCTGGGGACAGAGCACGCCCACCCAGGCACCGGGGGCCGCTCCTGCGACCCGCTCGGCTTCCGAAGAGCTGAAACGGGAGTGGAGCAGGGCTCTCAGAGAGAAGAACTGGGGAAAAGTCGCGTTTCTTCTCGAGCTGGCCGGGCAGGGCGAGTCGCCACTGCTCAGCAGTGTGCAGATTGCTTTGGCTCGATCGATTTCACTGGCCGGTGCCGGCGCGCAGGCTGAGGGTGTTCTGGGAATTGAGGAGATCAAGACGAAGCTCGATGAGGCCCATCGCAAATCGGTGCTCGGGGCCCTTGTGGCGGCGTATTACGGCTCGTATTCACGAGAAAAGGTGCAAAAGACAATCGAGGAACTTTCTGAGCTCGATAGCACCGAAGACCTCCTCTCGGGTTTGGGCGACGTGATTCGCTGGTCGAATTCAAAAATGGCGATAAAGACGCCCGCGTCGCAGCCCTCTCCGGCAAAGGAGGATTCAAAATGATGATTCGGGTCGTTCTTCTTGTGTTTTTTGTGAGTGTCAATGCTGGGGCAGCCGGACCCGTTAAGCAGCCGGCGAAGGGTGCTCCGGTCTCTGGCGAACGCGCCAAATCTCTATCGTTTGAAGAAGAAGTCGTCGAGGGGCTGAACAAAAACCCATTTGAGTCCGCGCAGCACGTCGGGACGGGAGATCCCGATGCCGGTTCGCGACTTTATAAAAAGAAGCTCAACTTCAAGAAAGAAAACAGGCGCGTGGTTGACGATTTGAAGGTTTCACCATGAAGACCGAATCTATTTTAGTCACCACTTCGTCGCGGGGCAGGAAAAGAACGGAAGTCTGGAGAACGGATCAGCCGCACGGGATCGGTTACCCATATCGCTGGGTACTCGAGAAAACCGCTGAAGGCGTCGTCGCCGTGAACATAGGCCGCGCACCGGGTGAGCTTTGCAAGGAACCGAAGCTTCAGCTCGACAACTCATCGCTTTCGACTGGCGCTTGTCTCGATCTCGAGGGTTACACGGTTGAATTAAAAAGACTCTCGCCCATTGTGCCGGCCTACTTTGATGAGAAGAGTGTCGAGGGTTGGCTTTCGGGATCAAAACAGAAGCTCCCCGCTCTCTTTGCGTACTCCGGCGTCCGTCGTTCGACTTTGAAATGTGAACGCATTCATTCCGCCTACGTCGGCTATGCCCGGCAAAAGCCGAGTTTCACGATTTACCATGATAATGAAGGCATCAAGATCAAACCGTTGATCAACGGCGTCTTTATCAAATTCAAAGGTGCCGAGCCGACGAAATGTCACGTCGGGCAATCTGTGCCCATCCGATATAGCGAGATCGTTCATGTGACGGTTGCGCGCGGTTGGTACTGGTGGCGTTTCAACGCGGTCGACGTGTCGACCCTGAAATCGTTGACGAGTTCCGCGCGTCCGAGACGGAGCGAGGCAAATGCCGAAGGCAAATGGTTCAGCCGGTTCATGGCCGGTTTCATGGCGGCGCTTTTTTTACTCGCGGGGGTGGTGTGGCTCACCCCGGGCGAAATCGAAAAAAGCAAGTCGCCTGAATTCGCGCAGTCCGTAAAGTTCAGGAGGCGCGCGAAGCAACTTCCACCCGTTCGCACGGCTAAACCCGGGGTTGCTCCGAGATCCCGTTCGGGCCAAGGGACGCAAGCATCTCTGGACGGTAAGCAGGTGGGTCAAGCGCGATCGGCGGCGACGCGGGTTCGTGAGGCACTCGGGGGCGCCATGGCTCTCATGGAAAAGAGCCCGGTCAGGCGCGATTCCGGCTTGGCCAAGGCTCCGACTGAGTTCTTTGGGTCCAAAAGTATTCCGCTGGCTCCTACCGAAGTCCGTCCCGGCGTCGTCGGATCGAGCGCGAAAGTGGGCGGACTCGGGGGCGGGGGGGGCGATTCCAACGTCAAAGGAGTCGGATACTCGGCGGGAGATCGGGACGCGGGGACACGGCAGGCCGGCAGCTTTGTTGCGATGGATACTCGCGCCAGCATGGTCGAGGAAGGGCTTCGAAAAGACGAAGTCGGTGCCGTCATTCACGCACATATGCGTGAGATCCGGTATTGTTACGACAGTGCGATCATTCATCAGCCCAAAATTGAGGGGAAGGTGATCGCGGGATTCACGATCGCGCCGACTGGTCTTGTGAAGGCAGCCTCGGTGGTCTCCTCGACGTTGAACGAGGATCAACTCGCCGAGTGTATTCTTTCGAAACTGAAGACCTGGAAGTTTCCCCGTCCAAAGGGTGGAGTAACGGTTAATGTGTCTTATCCGTTTGTCTTCAAAACGCTCGGGAGGGATTGAGGTGAGCGGCAGGCTGTTTCCATTAGCGTTTCTGTTTTTGGTGGGGGGATTTTTCGCTGGATGGCCGATAGTGGTGAAAGCCGATCCCGAACTGCCCCCGTCTTTCCTTGCGGTCGATAAAGCCTGCACTCCCGAGGAGCACTGGCGCTTCTCAAAAAAGGTGCCGCAGGGATGGCGAAAGCTTCTCAAAGCACCTCCTGCCTCACCGGGATTCGCCGTTACCAGCTATGCTCTCGGTGCCACGCTTAAACGGTCGGCAAAAGCTCAGGAACTTGGGACCTTCGGTGATTACGTCATGGGGAGAGCGCTTTATCAGGCCGGAATGGTGCACCTTGCACAGCGCAGGTTTGATCAGCTGATCGGGGAGTCAACCGCGCCTTTGGCTCACGACCTTCGAATCGCCGCGCTCGAATGCCTTGAAAAAATACGAGACAAAACACCTTCGCTCGGTATTTCCGGTGTTGGCGTCATCGGACTGAAGGCCTTGCGCAAGGGAAAACTCAGTGTTCGGGAGTCCGAGTTGGTCGACCGCGCTCTGATCTGGCACTTCAAACGTGAACCGACAATCGAGGGTCTCGGCAACTTCACACCTGGTTCGCCCTATCATTCCTACGCGAGAATGTTACTCGCGGCTACTCAGGATGACGACGCGGTCGTGATCGCGGCGGGGACAAAGTTCCTCGAGGCCGTGAGTGGCAAGGAACAACCTCCCAAGGCGGATCGTGATTCCGCCGAAATTCTTGTCGCACGTGCCTATTATCACCTCGGAAAGCTGGATGCAGCGATCGAGGCATTCAAGAAAGTTTCGAGGAATTCGATATATTTCGCGCAGTCCTATTCCGACCTCGCCTGGGCTTATCTCCGACTGCGGAAGTACAATGAAGCGGTCAGCACGGCATATAATCTCATCGTGGGAGGACTTGCGAGAAGCTTCATGCCGGAAGCCATGCTGATAACGGCAATCGCTTATTTTGAGACCTGCCACTATCCCGAAGCTTCACGAACCATCCGTCACTTTAAAAAGAAATTTGGACCGATTTATCAGTGGCTGATTCACTGGAACAAATCCGTCCCAAGTGCCGGTCCGGACGGCAAACCCTATCTGTACTCTCTCACGATCAACGAGTTGAAGCAGAGCGGCCGTCCTAAGCAGGCGGGCAAATCGGCGGTTCCCGAAAAGCTGGTCTTCGAATGGGTCAACTCGAGCGTTCTTCTGACTCATCAGCTTGAATTGAATCTGGTGATCGATGAGCAGGCCGCACTCAAGAAGTTGCTTTTGCAGGTCCAAGCGCAGCACAAGCGGGCTGGTTCGGGTTACAAGCCGGCTTATCTCGCCCTCAGGGATATGCTGAACTCCTTTTCACGAGAAATTCCGTCAATTCAGGCAGCTCGGGTTCAAGCAGTCGAAAAAGCGCTGGCCGATTCGAATCGGTCGATGCTCGCTCAACTTACTGAAACCGGAGAAAATATTCAGTTCGTCGACGTCGAGGTGCTGAATTCAGCCGGGGACGATATCATCCGCGAGAACTCCCGCGCGCCGGTCAAGAAGGTGGCGCAAGGTTCGTCCGGAACAGACGAAGGCGCGACGCTGGATTGGGGAAAGTTTTCTCCGGAAGAAGATTCCGAGATCTGGGAAGACGAGTTGGGTTACCTCAGGTCTGAAGTGTCCACGATCTGCGTCAAAAAATAGATAGCTTTAGTCTGGACGAATGTGGTCTTCGCCTCTTAACCTATAGGTGCGGACTATGGATACGATTCAAAGCAAAAGCTGGTTTATTCATCATAACGGCAAGCAAGAAGGGCCCTTTTCGCGCGAACAGATGCAAGGCCGTTTAGCCGCGGAAAAGGACAGGGGTTCGATCCTTGCCTGGTGTGAGGGGATGCAGGGCTGGAAGCCCGTTGTCGAAATCGAGGAACTCCGTTCTGAGATGGCTGCCCAGACCGTCCAGGGAGGCGCTCCGAAAGGTGAGGTCACGGCGGTTCTCGATGTCAGCCGCAGGGCTTTCGCCGAGCGGGGGGGGGACAGCACGCTCAACCTTGATGTCAAGTCCCTCAAACAGGCTGAGGCCGAAGCTAAGAAGGCCGAAACAGTTGCCGCAAGAGCCAGGTTTGAAGCGGGCATTCGCGGCGCTGCCCCGAAATCGGCCTTTCGTTCGATCGTGAAGTCGGTCCTGTTTCTCGGTTTTCTCGGGGGTCTTTGGGCGGCCTACGAGTACGGCGGTTTCGAGCAAAAAATTCTACTGATGCGGTTTCCAAAAATCGCCGACGTCGCGCCCGGCGATTATGAGCATCTGAAGAGCACTGTCGCCGTTCAGCCTCTCACGACGGTGAGTCTCGCTATGGCCCTCACGGCGGGACAGACCGAAAGCCCGGTCATGTATTTGGCATCGAACCAGCCGGATGAAACCGGCTTCGAGGTTCGCATCAATGCGATTCCCACCACGCTCCTAAACGCGTCGAATGCCTCTGTCACCTTCAGGATGACGCTAAAGGACCATCTGGCTGTCTCAGCGCCTCTGCGGCTGAGATCGGGCGAAATATTCCCGGCGGGCCGGTATAAAATTGAAATCTATTCTGTCGCAGACACATCCAAGGATCGCCGGCCGCTATTGGAACGGGAGCTTTCCCTTCTCGGACTCCTCTCGCAGGAGGCCTACGAGGCAAAGCGCAAGGAGATCCGGGATCGTCTTGTCGCGCAGGCCATGGCCGAGTTGAACGACTGGAGCGCCTTGGGGCGAAACCTTTCCGAAACGATTTCAGAATGTGAACGTGCTTTCAAAGAGGCTATTTCAATCCCGATCGCGAAAAAGAAGGTCGTCTTCTGGAAAAAGTCCGAGCCCAGGTGGCAAGCACGGGCAAAAATCTTTACGGAACGCTTCGGCGAGAAGCATGGGCCTTGGACCGCGGATGCGATGAAAAAACGTTATGTTTATCCCGCCATCCTGCTTGAGGCGCGAGAGATCTGGCGTTCGATTGAAAAATTTCGCGCGGCTCAGGATTCAGCGTTCGTGAGCGGAAAAATGAACAAGAAGCCCGCCGTGGCATGGACCGAGTTCACCCAAACCGTGGTTCGCGAGCGCAATCTGATCGAGAACCTAAAGACCTCGATCCGCAAGGCGGAAGATTCGTTGAAGGATGCTTCCATTCCCCCGCCAGAAAAGGCAGCCGGATGAGACTACGCGAGCTTTGCGCTGTTACGGTTCTCGGTTTCGCCGGCTTTTCTCAGTTCGCTTTCGCGGAACCCGATGCGGCTGGGCCGGCTTCTGCCGGCGATAGGGGCGCGATTTTTGATCGGGTCAACGTCAAGGAGCTTCGGGAGAAGTACTGGGAGCGCGGTGATACGGGCGACGTCCGGGTGATCCAAAACCGGCTCTATAAGAAGGCGCTTCGCTTCGAGCTTGGCGCTTTCGCGGGCAAGATGTCGAGTGACCCGTTCCTGAGCATCAGCCAGGTGGGCGGCTCATTCGCCTTTCATTTTTCGGAATACGTTGGTCTCGGGGTTCTCGCCTGGAAGAGTTCCACAAAACCGTCAAGTGCTTTGACTTTTCTCGAAGAGACCACGCACAAAAGCGCGGTGACGAATCCTCCCCAAAGCTTCTTCGGAGGGGAACTTCAGCTTAGTCCCATTTACGGGAAATTGAGTCTCTTCGGGCTCGCGATTATTCACTACGACGTGCATTTCCTTGGAGGCGCCGGACGGATGTCCACGAATTCCGGGCAGTACATCGCGCCCACCGTCGGAATCGGGCAGGAGCTCTATCTTGGAAAATACGGCGCCTTCCGATTGGATTATCGCTATCTCTGGTACACCGAAACGATTTCCGCGGCGGGTGATCCTGTCGCGCTTTCGAGGTCGGCCAGCGGCGACGTAGTTACCCTGGGATTCAGCCTGTTGTTCGGTTTTTGGGATTGAAAGCTCGGGACTCCGGAAGAATAGTTGGAAGCTTCGTGACGCTGCGGTCTAAATCGCTTGAACTCGGCGCGCGTGGGAAGGGTGAAGATCTCGTCGCGGGTTGGCGATGAAACCGGCGTGTGGTGGTGAAATTCGCTGGTCGGGCATCGCACAAGAAAACTGCTGGCCATGAGAGAGTGCGGTGTGGGTGCGTTGGGGTGGCGAGCGAGCTTCGGGGTGGTGAGCGCGAATCAATTCAGGCGATATATTTTTTGAAAATTATTCTTGACGACATTTCGGCTCTTCAACCGATTTGTTATCGGATCCCTTCTATAAAGGCCCTGAAATAAGCGCTGTTTCTTTCATTTGAAATGTTTACAGCTCCTCGTCCACAGTTTCATCGCCCTCGAAACTTCTCGCGCTCAGGGCAACGTCGTGCGTTTTAGAAGGACGAATTTCCCGTGTTAGAAGTCTTCCCGAAGAAACACCTCAAATCCCTTTCTGATTCGGAT
The DNA here is from genome assembly GCA_001770175.1 of Bdellovibrionales bacterium RIFOXYD1_FULL_55_31. GTDB lineage: Bacteria > Bdellovibrionota > UBA1018 > UBA1018 > UBA1018 > XYD1-FULL-55-31. The sequence continues at coordinate 10,574 of MEQK01000068.1, forward strand.
CAGCTCAGTCAAACCCAATCGCTTGTCACACGCGAACGTGAATTGACCACTGAACTTCTGTGGCACCTCCGTGAAGTGGAGGTGAGACGTCTTTATGCGGGACAAGGGTACAGCTCCCTTTTTGACTATGTCAGGCGAGGGCTTGGCTATTGCGAGGGCAGCGCGGACCGGAGGATTTCGGCAATGCGTTTGCTGAAGGACTTGCCGGAATCGAGCCTGCATTGAAAACCGGAGAACTCAGCTTATCGAATGCAAGCGCGCTTCAGCACTTTTTTAAGGGTGAGCAGAAAGATCGTGGGAAAACCTATTCGCAGTTCGCAAAGAAAGAACTCGTGGCGAAAGTCACCGGCAAATCACGCCGAGACTGCGATCGGCTTCTGGCCGAACTTGCCCCCGAAACCCCTAGGCCAGAACAGGCCCGGCCGATTTCGGCCACCCAAACCGAAATTCGCTTCACTGCCGAAGAGACACTCCTCGCCAAGATCGAAAAACTGAAAGCTCTCCTTTCTCATCGCAATCCGAACCCTTCCTACGCCGAACTGATTGAGATGCTCGCGGATATGGCGCTGAAGCGCTTGGATCCCGAACAGAAGGCGGATGCGGCGCCCGAACAAAAGGGCGAGCCGAGGCCCGAAGAGAACCCTGAGGAAAAGCGCGCCGCCGCTCCGCCGGAGGAGTCGATAAAGAGAGCAACAAAGCAGACCCGGCATATTCCTAAAAAGCTGAGAAGCGCCGTATGGAAGCGAGACCAGGGGCAATGCACTTTCATCAATAAGAAAACCGGGGTGCGCTGCGATTCCAAACATCTTTTACAAGTTCACCATCTGAAAGACTTTTCCTTGGGAGGCGAGCATACGCTCAACAACCTCACCCTGAGGTGCCGAAATCATAACCTCCATGCCGCGATTCAAGCGTTCGGGAACTCGCTGATGAATCTATATCTAAGAAATTGAGCGAGAGTATCAGGCGCGTGATTTTGAAAAGCGCGAGTGCTCCCGTTCAGCCGATGGCCTTCAGTGATCTCATATTGCGAGAGCAGCTGATTCAACTTGCGGCGGTAGCGGACAACCCCCGAACTACCCCCGATCGAAACAGCCGCGTTCTGCCCGGGAATCACATCGAGGTAATGCAGCTAAGCTGACGGCTTCGCGTTGAGTAATTCAGGAATCGCGTTCCACTTGATCTTGAAACGCCACTCTCCGTTATCCCTTCGGTTCATGCCGATCACGGAACCTTTGACAGTCTGGGCACGACCTGAGGATTCATCGACGAGGGTCAGCCAGACGGCATTCTTTTCGTGAATCGGAGGGAGCCCTGTCCGGTAGCTTGAGCACAGGAGTACGCAGTGTTCTGGCGCTACTTCGAGAAGGCTTGTGCTGACAATGGATCGGAAGTCATGACAGATCACCCGAATCGGCACTTGCGTTTCGATGCCGCATGTTGGGGTGCTTCTTGGGGCATTTGCAGGGACGGGGACCTGTGCTGGTGATGAAGTCGGTATCTGCGCGGCAACCGCCGGAGCCGAAGGTGGTGGCGTGGTTTTCAGGACCGGAAGCGGCGGCGGTGGTGTGACAGGGACCCATTCAGGGGTTGAGCCGTCCCAGAACCAGAAGTATTTCTGAAATTCCCCGGACGCCTTGATCGTCTGAAGCTGCTCGACGGTGTAGGGGCCGAATACCTGCCCATCACGGCTCAGGAATATTTCCATAGAATTCGAGTTTACCGGGGCTTTGGCTCTCTGTCCAATTCGATCACTTCCCGGAATAGACCTCGACCGGCGTCTTGCTGTCCAGGTTCAGTCCAGTGGCGCCTTCGGTCGAGCCACCCCAGCATTTCACGGTGTTGTCCACCATCACGGCACATGCGTGTTCGTTTCCGGTGGCGATTTCGACAACGCCGCCGCCCGCGGGAATCGCGGCTTTCAGGTTGGCGCCCATGTCATGCTGGCCGGAGCCGACGTTTAAATCCGTTCCGTTACCGAGCTGACCGCGGTCATTCATTCCCCAGCAGCGGACGGAACCGTCAGAAAGGACGACACAGTTGAATTGCGCCCCGGAGGCGAGCTGAACAGCCCCGGCACCCAGGGAAACGGACGGAAGGTGCTCACCCATGTCATTGCCGAAATATCCCAAAGCCGCGCTCGGCGCGAGCTGAGGCGCGTTCCAGCACAAGCTGGCTTCTGAATTGTAGTTCGCACGAGCCCAGCAGGCTCCAAGCAGCCCGTGGAAAGGACTCGGTCCGCTTTCGTCGGCGACGGTCTTGCCGAAGCACTTGACCGCGCCGGACTGCAACAGAACGCAGCTGAACGCGCCTTGGGACGCGGTAACCGCTTCAGCGAGTCCTCCCGATCCGAGTGAAATGTTTTTGAGGTTCTCGAGATCCTGGGGCGCGGTCCCGATCTTCTCGGTCGAAACGCCTTGTCCGAGTTGTCCGTAAAAATTGTCGCCCCAGCAGCGTACGCCGCCATCAAAGAGCGTGGCACAGGTGTGTCCCGCGCCCGCTGCGATATCGATTGCCTTCACGCCGCCGAGGTTCACGGAATGGAGCGAGTTGCCCATATCCGTCCCGGCAAGGCCGATCGATGAGGTGCTGCCGATTCCAAGTTGGCCGCTCGTGTTGCCGCCCCAGCATTTTACCTCTCCGGTATTCAGGAGCGCGCAGGTGTGCTCGAATCCCGCGGCAATTTTAACGGCTTCCTTGGGACGCGAAGAGGAATCCGTCCCGAGATCCACCTTGTAGAGGTTTCCGGTTTCGTCGAGAGGTTTCAACGCCATCGCTGGAAGAGCAGAGCCCAGGCCGAGCCTGCCCGCGTCGTTGCTTCCCCAACAGGTCACGACTCCCTCTTGCGAAGCGCTCGAGACGATGGCGCATGCGTGATAAGATCCGATCGCGATCTGCTGGACCGAGTTTATCGAAGCTCCGAAATTGATCGTCGGTGCGTTCTGCGGATTCGCTCCTGCCTGGGTGGTCCCCTGCCCGAGCTGGCCGCTCGAATTTTTGCCCCAGCACGCGGCTTTTCCGAGCTCGTTGATCAAACAGGTTTCGAAGCCACCGGCAAAGATCTTCAGTCGGAGTGTTCCCGTCCCGGAGAGCGTAGCAGTTTTCGAAAGGGGAGCTCCCGCGTTCGCATCGTTCGCGAAGGAGATTGCGAAAGGAAGAGTCGTCGCGCCCGCCGTGGTCGGGGAAAAACGAAGCTTCAGGGTGCATGAAGCGCCAGCGGCAAGCGTCCCGTTCAGCGCGCATTGGCCAGAGGCTCCCGGCTCCCCTCCCGTTGCATAACTGAAGATACCGTCCAAGGTCGGGAAGGTGACCGCGGAAGCCGAGGTGTTCCCGCTGTTTGTGACTGTAATCGTCTGCTCCAATGAATTTCCGACCATGACTTTGGGGAATGCCGTATTCGCGATCGCGAGAACCGGAGCGCGCAGGATCGGGTTACCCTTGAGTGTGAGAGTGAATTTTGCCGGACTGGGCACTCCCGGTGAGTACTCGAAATCAACGGACTTGGTTATGGAGCCGGCGACCGTCGGAGTGAAGCTTACTTGAATGATGCAATTTGCCGGTGACCCGCAGCCGCTTGAATCAAACGTGAACGGGCTCGTGTCGGTCGGATTGAGCGATGAAGTCCAGCTGTTGGTCCCAAAGTAGGAGAGGGTCACTGGCTTCGACGGGATCGCGTCGCCGATGTAAACGTTCCCGAAGTCGACTGTCGTTGCGCTCGGAATAAGCGTGACGTCGGGCGAGCCCGTTCCGCTGAAACTCGTCGTGATGATCTTGTCCTCCAGCTGGTTGTTGTAGGTGAATTGAAGATTCGCGTCGAAAACCCCATCGGCTGAAGGCTTGAATTTCACCGTGATCGTGCAGGACCCCTGATTTGAGCTGACACCGCCGGAGCAACCGTTGCTTGCGATCGTGTACGCGGCGGCACCTGTCCCGGTTATTGTGACGCTCTTGAAGCTCGCGCCGAAATAGAGCGAGTCGTTCTTGATGACGAAATTGAGGTTTTTGGAGTTGTTTACTGAAACTGTCCCGAAGTCCGCTGGAGGAGTCTGAAAAGAAAGCGCGGGGGGGTTGCGTGGCGTCACTCTCGCGGAATAAGAGATCGTGCCGGAGCCGTTTCCGTTCTCGCCTGAGTAATTGATTGTGAAGGGTTTCGTCACTTGAACATCGGGCGTGTAGCCAATCAGAGAAGCCAGACTCACTTTAAAATTGCAGCTCGCATTCAGTCTCGGCAATTGCTCGGCACTGCACGTGCCGCCACCCGGGAACGTACCGCCAGAAAACGAGAACGGCGCGTCGAGCGTTGCCGGCGAGGCGGAGATGCCTCCCGACGGGACTCGGGTTGTGCCGTAAATACTCAAGGAGGCGGACAGATCCGCAGCAGGCTTGCCGATAATCACGTTACCAAAATTAACGGAACCGTTGCCCTCGACGACCACGGGCGCGGTGCCCTCTCCGGTCAGATTCAACGTGATTGTCGGGCGAACCCTGCCGTCAAAGTAAGTGAGCGTGAGAATGGAAGAAAGACTTGCCGCTGACAGCGGTCTGAAACCAACAGTCAAATTGCAGGTCGCGTTCGGCGCGAGAGTCGAGCAGGTCGCCGCCGGCGAGTAGGAAAAGTCGACGCCGTTGCTGTTTGCGAATTCGAGTACTCCGTTCAGGGCCGCTTCTCCCGTGTTCCTTAACGTGATCGTTTGATTCGGCCTTGATTTATAAACAGGGGAACTTCCGAAGCCGACGCTCGTCATCGACGCCGTGAGCAGGGCTGGATTTACGCCATTGCCTGTGAGGGGGATCGTGAGCGGGGCGACACTCTGGCCGTTACTCCTGTAAGAAATGATGATTCGATCGGAGTAGGCGGTCCGCTCGCTCGGATTGAAGCTGACGAAGAGAGCACAGTTCCCGTTGATCATCGCGTCCTGGCCACTCTGGCACGTCGTCTTCGCGGGATCGGTGCTGAGCGTAAATGCGGCGTTCGCCGGCCCCGTGATGACAATGTTATCGGCGGGAACGCTTCCGGTGAAGCTGACCGGGACCGTGACTGATTTTGGTTCAGCGGGATTAAAAACGACGTTTCCGAATGACGCGGCCGGCGCCGTGAGCTGAGCCAGTTGCAGGGCGGGTGTTCCTGTCCCGACGAGTGATGCCGTGATTTTCAGGCTTTCCGCGCCGTTGAAGTAGTTCAGCGCGAAACTGCCCGTCATCGGTCCCGCGGAGGTGGCCTTGAAGTTCACCTTCACGAGGCAGTCCTGGTTGATGATTTCGGGACAGGTGCTTTGGGCCCGATCGATCGTGAATTGCGCGTTCGTTGGATTCGAAATCGTCACGCCTTTTGCGGGTTGGATCGTGATTCCCCGGCTCGTGAGCCGAGTCCCGTTATAAAGGACCCTGATGAAACGGCTGACGGTGTAGCCGACCGTGTCGTTTTCAAGGTCCAGGGTGTCCGTTTCGAATTTCAGAAAAGCCAGATTCGTCGCGGTCGCGTTGATCGGGAGAATGGATTGAAGGATTGCGCCTTTCCCGTCGTCATAGGTGACAAGAAGCCGCGTATTCAAAGATCCCGTTGTGGCGGGTGCAAAGAATATGTCGATGGGGCACGGGCTTTCGCCGCGCCCGGGAAGCTCACTTTCACATTTATTTTGTATGCTGAAATGTTCTGCCGAAGACGGCGGGTCGAGAGTCAGGTGAATCAATGTGATCGGCACGTCTCCGCGGTTTCGAAGGTGAACGGTGTATTTTGAAGTCGTTCCATACGGCTGTTTTCCGGCATCGAAATGTTCGATCAGTTTGAATTGGTCTGAAGAGGTTTGGGTTCCAAATTCGAGTTCTCCCAGGGTTACGAACGAGGAGCGCTGCTTAACGCAGCCGCTTATCGGCAACGTCGTTGCGGCCACGAGAGCGAAGCTGATGAAAATTGAAGATAGCCTTTGCAAGGTAAGGTCCCCCCGGTCGACAAGCTCCAAAATCTTAACACTCTGTATATAATTCTATCTTACCGGATAATTTTACTCAAGAATCAAAAAAATGTGCAATTTCAATGAAATGGGCGACCGCCGATCGTGGCGAGAATTTTTGCGTTGTGCTAGGGTCGCGTGATGACCACATCTCAGCCAGATCCTTCGAGACTGGAGATTTCGTTTCAGCTCGGCAAACAGGAGTTCTGCCGGGCCCACCGGTTTCATCTCCGCCGCACGCTTCTGAACGTGAAGAACGTGATCGCGCTGACAATGGCCGTCGGTATCGCTTCGCTCCAGGCTCAGGTGCTCGGTCCGATGGGCTGGGTTGGCAGGCTTTTCAATTATGTTTGGGTCGTTCTCCTGGGGCTCATGGTATTCGCGTTTTACCGACTTCCGGTGCAGCTCTACAGACGCAAGCCGGAATTACTGGAACGCCATGAGGTGATCCTTTCGCGCGAGGGCGTTCACATCAAAACGGAGAACTCGGAACAGAGACTTACCTGGGAGCTCTTGTCGCGCACGGCCGAAAATCGCGAGTTTTTTCTGTTCTATTTTGACGCAACTCTCCCGACGGTCATTCCAAAACGTGCTTTTCAGGAGAGCGCCTCCGGCATCGAGGAGTTTCGCCGTTATATCGGAGAACGTCTGTTCAGTTCCTGAACCGCTCTTGCTCGCCGCTTCGTTTTGCCACCTCTCGGCTGTTCCTGGAATTTGAGTTGCAGGTAGACCTGACGAGAGGTGTTCCTATGAAACGAAATGAGGCGATCGGATGGCTCGCGAGCTCGAGTGTTGGGGCTGCTTTCATGTACTATCTGGATCCCAACCAGGGGCGGAGGCGGAGGGCCATGGTTCGCGATCGTATGAATCACCTGGCGCGTGTGGCCCCGAGACAGGCGGCCCGGAGCGCGCGTGACCTTTCCCATAGAACCAAAGGAGTGCTCGCGTCGGCCCGGTCGGCTGCCATTAAACGTAAGCCTGTTTCAGACGACATTCTCGAGGAGCGAATCCGATCGCAGCTCGGAAGAGCGGTTTCACACCCGACTTCCGTCCAGGTTTTGGTTCATGATGGCGATGTGACTTTGAAGGGACTGGTTCTCGCGCACGAAGCTCGCGACCTATTGAAGCGCGCGAAGCATGTTCAAGGGGTCCGTCAAGTTCATGATGAACTCGAGCTGCACCGGGCGGCGGAGCATATCCCCGCGTTGCAAGGTGGAAAGAAACGGGGGGGCGCGCGGCTCGATATTCTGCAAAAAAATTGGGCGCCCGCTACGCGTTTTCTCATGGGAACGCTTGGGACGGCTCTCGGCATTTTCGGATTCTCACGGAAAAGTCCCGTGGGTTACGCGGTTGGTACTTCCGGGCTGCTTGCACTGCTAAGAGCAGCAAAGAACGTCGAAACGCGGCGGATACTCGGTCTGGGCCAGCGGCGGGCCATTCTTTATCGGAAGTCTTTTGACATCAATGTTCCACCTCCGGTTGCCTTCGCGTTCTGGGCGAATTTCACGAATTTTCCTACGTTTTTGAGCGAGGTGAAGGAGGTGCGCATGACGGACGACGGCAATTGGCACTGGACAATCGCGGGTCCCCTCGGAACGACGGTGAGCTGGAAAGCAAAAGTCACGCGGATGGTGCCGAATCAGCTGATCGCATGGCGCGCACTTCCGGGTGAGCTGATCCGGCATGCGGGCCGCGTCAGATTCGCGCCAAATCGCCAGGGTGGAACACGACTGCAGCTTGATTTTACCTATCATCTTCCGGCCGGAATGCTCGGGAACCGAGTCGCCCGGATCTTTGGCAATGATCCGAAAAAGCGGATCGATGAATCCTTGACCGAAATGAAGCGTATTCTTGAAGGAAATGGTACGGCACAAAAAGCGGCTGTGTGATCGCACGCTTCTGGGTTGCCTCGCGAATATTTCCGCATATCATCAGAGGACATGGACACCGACCAACTTAACTTGCTGATGAAAGCGGCTCTAGGCAATCATCCGGATGCGCTGGTCGCGCGAAAAGCCGCGCAGGAGCTCCTCCGGCTCGATGACACGAACTGGTCTTATTACTTTTCCCTTTATCAGCGGCATTCGGCGGGCAGCTCCGTTGAGTCTGTTCCGATAGAGATTTACGAAAGCGGCCGCAACACGGAAGGCAAGGCGATCGCTTATCCCATTTCACTCGCGCCCGCCGAAATGCTCGAACATCTTCGGATGGTCCACTACGCCGACCTGGAGAAGCGATCCGACGAATACGCTTCGTGTTCCCGGACAGCGACCCTGTGGATCAAGAAGATGCAGGCGGGCAGCGGGTCATCGCTGACGCGAACGAGCTACCTGGCAACTCGTTTGGGCATTCCGGAATCGCAGGTAAAAATCGGGTCCAAAGGCACTGATCTTTTTGTCGATCTTCCGGGAGGAGAGAGTATCGCGATAGCGGAGGCTCAGATCCTCCAATCCATTCTGGATCAGAAACGCGGCACGTTCGGCAGGATCATCTTTCACGACATCTTGAGTACCGAGACCCGCGATTCGATTCACGGCCTCTGGAATCATCCTTCTCTTATCGACCGCGCCAAAAGCTACGACGAACTCGTTCGGACCACGACGGGCCTCCAGCGATTCCACGAAACAATGCAGGCTTTCGTTCCGACGCTCGATGAAGGGGGAAAAATCACTTTTGATCGCGTGGCGCCCGGCGGACACGCGCTTTTCGCGGTCGAGGCACTCAGGGCGGCGTACAAACCGCAACTCAGGCCGGAGGTGGACAGCTCGACGGCCCTGATATCGGCGATCAGTAACGGCGAGGACATCAGCGGCACGCCTGACCATCTGATGGTGGGTTGGATGATCCGGGAGCAGGTTCCGATCGTCCTCGTCAGCACCGAAAAAACCGCGGTCGACTTGAAAGCGGGCATCGTTTCCCTTCTGCGGTCTCCCGGCGGCGATGTTTCGATGGCCGTCACGGAAACCGTGCAGGCGGAAGCGGCCGGGCAGGGCGCGCTTTTTCGGCAGCTTGCCGGATCGATCAATACGAACCTCGCGCTCTTTAATTATCAGGTGCTCATCCCGAAAATCGAGAAGCTCGTCGCCGAAATCGGCGAAGACGAGTTCATGAAGATCATCGCGCCGGATTTGATTTTGAATTGGAAAGAGCAGAACGGACGCAAGTATCTGCAGCTTGAAGGCGCGATGGCCTCAACGCTGATGAACCTCGACCGTTACTGGCGAAAAAAGTACCGGCAGCCGCTTGTTCACTTGATCGACGTCGACCGGGTGCAACGGACCCGCTTTTTCTCTCCGATCAAATCGGCATTCGACTTTTTCATGCAGTTTCATTCTGATCGATTCTCGTTCGACGCGTCCACGATGCGCCTTCGAAACCTGAGGCCGGGAAAACTTCCGACGATTTCACTGAAGGACCCCGTAACCAAGGATAAGTATTACCAGGACGTAAAGACGGTATTGGACGTCTTTGAAAATGCCCGGATCGCCGATCTCGATTCGCTCTCGATCGAGGGCAGGGTGAAGCTGAAAGGCGCGGTTCTGCGAGGGGTAGTCGAGTTCAAGGCGGACGACAGCGTCACTCAGAAGCGCTGAACGCCAGGTCAGTCCACGCGGGGCTGTGGCCCGGGAACGATGCCCACAAGATCAGGGTCGATGCCCCGCTCAAGGCTTGCGGCCCGGTCCACGCGACTCTCTTTTCTTATCGCCCGCTCGAACTCTTTTTCCTGTTGCCGTTCTTTTTGCGCGCGCTCGCGATTTCGCTTTTCCTGGGTTGCACGATTCGGTTTTCCCATTCTGTTCCTCCGAT
>MEQK01000069.1 GCA_001770175.1 Bdellovibrionales bacterium RIFOXYD1_FULL_55_31
CGCATGTAGGGCATGTGGCAATCGGCGCAGGTCACGCCTGAACGGGCATGAATCCCCTGATTCCAGAGTTCGAATTCGGGGTGTTGCGCCTTGATGAGTTCGGCGCCGGTTTCGGCGTGCTGCCAATCGTAAAACCGGTGACCATCGGGAAACCGATAGTCATTATAATGTGACTCGATCTGCTCGCTCTTGAGGCCCCGATTCCACGGAAAGAAGAGGGTTACTTTAGGTCCGCAGTAGTACTCGACATGACATTGAGCGCAGACGTAGGCACGCATCTCAGCTCGGCTTGCGTCGCGGTTGATGTCGAAATCCTTTTTGCCCTGCAATGCTTTGAGCGCCTTGATTCCGTCTACGAAACCCGGGCGCTTGATTTCGAGCCGCATCGTTTTGGCATTATGGCAGTCTGTGCACGAGACGGGGTGCGCGCCCGCGATCTGGCGAAATTCGTTCGGTTTCCCAGGAATCGGGTCCCACGACCCTGTTTTCACGACTTCTCCGTGAGCTTCGCGATACGGCATTCTGGATAGTTTCTCGAACCCATTCTTGATCTCCGCTTCCGTATATTGATCGGCGGCCGGATCGCCGCCACCGAGCCGGACCAGTGTCGGTATGAGGGAAGCATGACAATGCAGGCAGGCCCCGGGTTGCGGACGTTCCGTCACTCGGCGCGTTTTCTCCTGATCAAGAAGCATGAACGAATGTCCCCGCCGATCCCGGTAATCCAACGAGAAGGCATAACCGGCGAACATCCGCGGCAGGAAGGGGAATATTTCGGACTTCTGAGCCGGACTCGCGTCCCCGCCGCCGAAGTTCGTTTTAGAGACTTCGACCGTGCGTTTATATTGATCGTACTCGCGCGCCCAGTTCAGTCCCCAGGGATCGGGGTTCGTCGTGGCTTGCTTTACTTCGACAAATCGAAGGTACGGGTTTTGTGCCTCGGTTTTGTGCCGAAATATACTGATCAGAAGGTAAGTCACGACGAACGTGACGATTGCGGTCCCGAGGAGGGCGATCAGGAGTCCTTTTTTGGTAAAGCGAAATCGATTTTTTTGAGTTTCGTCGGTCATTGCTTTCTCCTCGAGCGGTTAATGAATCGGCATGTGCCCTACGTTGCGATGGCAATGGATACAGGACACGTGAGATCCGGCCGCCGGAATCATGATCGCATCCGTAACCAGTTTCGAATGACAACGAATGCAATTTTTTTGAAGGATCTCGTAATTGTGCCGTGTGATGATAATCGGATGGCTAAAGTTTTCGAGCGTAAATGCCAGGGAGTGATTCCAGCCGTTACGGGCTTTGGCGAGCAGTTTCGGAATCAAATTGTGAGGCAGATGGCAGTCATTACAGGTCGCGACGTGGTGGTGCCCCGAATTGCTCCAGGAATCGTACTGGTGATTCATGACATGGCAGTTCACGCAAGCTTTCGGGTTTGATGAAAAATAGGAAAGTCCCTCGGCATAGAAGAACGTGAATGCACCCAATCCGAACGCAATCCCGAGAAGGATCGTAAGTGCGAGTCGGTGATCGGCTCGGAATGATTTCATCGTGAGACGATGATCGCAGCGTCCCGGGCGTCCGTCAAGATTGGGATCGCGGCATCAGCGGAGCTGGAACTGAAAGTTGTGGCTCCGTGAAATCGGATCAACGAGCCAGTTGCCTTTTTCGTCGACGATAGCGACTTCCTGAAAAAATTGATCGCAATCAGCGCCCTTGCAAAAGGAGATGTGAAGGCCCTGCTTGGCTTGCCCGTCATAGTTCCCGAACTCTCCGGGGTGGCAAACGTGATCCGTATTGTCATGGCCCGTGCCGCGGGACGTAAGTTCAACCTGAGTGCTCATCACGAGTTCCGCCAGATCACGTTTGTACGGACTACCACGAAAATTGAGGAGAACGGCATGGAGTTGGGCACTGTCACGTTTCAGGACGTTGATCCAAAGCGGAGCGGCGATTCGGGCCACCATGTTGCCGCGGACGACCTCTTGAATTTCGTAGTTGATTTCAATTGTCGATCCGTCATCGGCTCTCATCGAAGCGCGCTTCCACGGGCCCGCGCCAAAGGCCGAAGTGGCCAGAATCGTCGAGACGACAAAAGTCGTAAAAAATGTTCTGAGTTTCACGGTCCGCTCCTTCTTAGCGTAGTCACCACGCCGGGTTTGTTCCAAATAGCGAATCTCTGTTTAGTTCAGTCCGAAATAATTGGAATTACGAATTGACTGAACTGACGTAGAAAATGACTGAATTGTCCGAAGGGGGATTCAACGAGATCAATTCATCCAAAGGTCAAGGATCAGTGCCGTCCAGACTGCCACGGATGCGAGGCTGAGCATGAATACGGCGCCCGCCGCACAGTCCTTTGCCCGAGCAATGAGGGGGTGCTGTTCGGGGTGCACTCGGTCCAGGATCGTTTCGATGGCTGTATTGATGAGCTCGGTTGCGAGAAGGGACGCGATTGTCAGCAGGGCAAGCGCCCACCAGATCGGTTTCGGCCTCAGGACCGCCAAAGCGAGTATCGCGAGTACCGCGAAGAAAATCTGCGTTCGGAAGCTCGCCTCCGTTTTGAAAGCGGATCGAACGCCTTTCAGGGCGTAGCGGCATCTGCAAAGTAACGGTTCGTTCTTCACGCCCCGAATTCTCGACGAAGAGGCGCCGCGACGACAAGACGCGGGTTGACAAGGCCATGTTGACGCGAGTTACGGGAGTGTGCGAGTCATTTTGGGCTCATTGCCCGAGCCGCACTAATTTTTTGTGATCATCAAATCCTGCGTGACGATTCGTTTGTCACGATAAGAAAATTCAAGACGGATCGGGTTCTTCCCGGAATTGAGCGGGATGTAGTCCGTCGAGTACTTCCCGCCGTTCGTGTCCGTGAAAACAGTCGCGCTGAATTTGTTGGCAGTATTGGTGATGGTCGTTTTCAGGAGTTTCGAAGGGTCAGTCGCCGAATTGAAGCCGCAGAGCGAGCCGGTGAGCCGGACCTTGGCCGCCGTGGTTTCCTGGTCCTGGTTTTTGTCGCATTTGAGATCGACGTTGATGAAAGTTTGTGACGTGGAAGCGGGCGCCCGTCCTTCTGACAGTGGGTTTGCGGCGACTGGCGTCACGGTAATCGGTGCGAGAGTTTGCGGATCGTAGACCAATCCGTAAAGGGATTTAACGAACAGTGCGGTAACTGCGCAAAAAATCAGTATTTCGATGGGGTTAGTACGAAATTGGCGGAGTTTGGATGACGTGCCCATATACCCCTTTATCGGTACCGTCTGGCGAAAGTTGAGAGGTTCCGGCGTGCCCGGACGGTTTCTTGAGGCGGTCCACGATCCGAACGACTCCCGACGAAGATTGTCGATTTCTCCTGTTTTTTCTTTATGCTAGAGTCCCCGCATGGACATTTTGGGGCAGTCTTCGTTGATCTTGGGCGTCACCAGTTTTGCGCTCGGATTTTCGATTTTATCGCGCAATGTCAAAAACAAATTGTTTTTGGCGTTTGCGGTGCTCACGACCCTGGTGTCGTGCTGGGCGCTTGCGTTCTTCTTTGAAAAGATCTCTGGAAGCGGGACCTTCTATCGATGGCATCTTTTCTTCAATATCTGGCTTGCCCCCGCAGCCCTGACTTTGATCCGGGTGATGGTGCGGATTCGGGACAACACGAGCCGCCGACTTCTCGATATCAGTGTCCTGCTTTCGCTCTCGCTCTCTGTCGCCCTGATTTTACGTTACGAAACAATTCCTTGGGTGCTGCTCCTCATCTACTTCGAACCTGCGGCCGTTTTGCTTCAAATATTTGTATTAATGTGGATTGATCGCCGCCTTCGCGCAGGCTTCAAGCGTCTTCCCAAGCTTCCGACCGTGGGGTTCTCTCGTCGTAATCTCATCTATGCCGGAGGCTTGCTGGTGCTCGCAACGACGGTCATGGACCACGTTCCGTTCCTGGGAAAGATCATTCCATCCTTCGGTAATATCGGCTTGGCTGTCTACCTCTTCTTTATCAGTCAGGCGATCACCGAACAACGACTCCTCAATTTTGGCGCTCTTTTCTCCAGGTTCATCGTCCTTCTCGCGGTCGCGCTGACTTTAACGGGCGTATACTCGCTTCTGGTCGCCTGGATTGAAAACAGTCCCGGCCTCTTTTTCCTGAATTCCTTCATTGCTTCATTCTTGATCCTGATGCTTCTCGATCCACTTCGGACCGCCGTTCGCTATTTTACGCATCGGCTCTTGAGCAAAGAACATCGGCGTCTTGAACAGACGCTTCGGGAAGCACAGCGCAAGCTCACTGGCATCGTGGATCTCGGGTCCCTGTTTCAGGCGATACTACTCACGACAGAGCAGACGCTTCAACCCGGCTGGGCGGCACTTTTCGTTCTAAGGGGGGACGGGACGAAATACCGGCGGGTCCGGATCGCCGGCAAGGAGCCGCAGACAGTGCCGGCCCCCGGCGCTTCTCCGATCTTGAAAGAGATCCTCGCCGACCACCCGTTGCTGCAGTATTGCGAGTCACTGCAAAAGAAAGGTGAACTCCCGATCCTTCTTGATCAGATTATCGAGAATGAAATCGATCGTTCGGCAAGCCGAGTTCAGCGTGAGGGTTACGCGGCGTTGATCCAGGGTCTGAAGGCCCTCGGGTCGAATCTGCTGATACCGATTGTTGATTCGGGAAAAATCATGGGATTCGTGACGCTTTGGGCTCCGGCCCCTCCCGAACCATGGGGCAGCAACTGGGGTCTTCTTCCCATCATTTACCCCTACTTTGAGCAAGTGGCCGCCACCATGAGAAGCATGGAAATCTACGTGCGTCAGCGCGAAAAAGAGCGACTTGCCGCGCTCGGTGAGATGGCCGCCGGGCTAGCCCATGAGATCAGGAATCCGCTCGGAGCGATCAAAGGTGCCGCGCAGTTTCTTGATCCCACGGATGATAAGCCTGAAAGCCGTTTTCTGCGCGTCATTATCGAAGAAGTGGATCGATTGAACCGGGTTGTCACCCAATTCCTGGATTATTCAAAACCGCCGACGACGGACTTCAGAGTGATCAGCCTGGCGTCCCTGGTTCAGAAGACCGTCGAAATGATGAACGCGAATCCGAGACCCGGGGTGAAGCTGGAGTGTCTTCCCGGGGATACGACGATTCAGGTTCAAGTCGCTCCCGAACAGATTCAACAGGTCCTGATTAACCTGATCCAGAACGCGACAAAGGCGCTGGAAAAGCGAGTTGAAGAAGGCATTCCGGGGCTGATCCAGGTCGGCATCGAACGCGAAGGAGTCGGGCAACAATCCGAGGTTATCATCACGGTCGAAGACAACGGACATGGAGTCAAAAGAGAGCACCTTGAAAAGCTTTTCATCCCATTCTTCACCACTTCACCGAGCGGAACCGGACTCGGTCTGTCGATTTCTCAGAAGATCATTGAGTCCCATCGCGGGCGAATTGACGTTGTAACGGAAGAGGGGCGATTTACCCGGTTTTCCGTGATACTACCTGAGGCAAAGGAGTGAATCGTGGCAGGCCGTGTCCTGGTCGTTGATGACGAAAAAAATATCACCTTTGTGATTCAGGCCATGCTGGAGAAGGTCGGCTATGAGGCCGCGATCTATGTCGACAGCCGTGAAGCGTTGGAGTCGCTTCAGGATGAGGATCCCGACGTGGTGATCACGGATCTTCACATGCCAGGTCCGGGCGGAATGGAAATTCTGGAGCACTGTCAGAAGAATTTTCCGCAACTTCCCGTTGTTGTGATTACCGCATATGGTACCGTCGAGTCGGCGGTTTCGGCATTGAAGCGGGGGGCCTTTGATTTTATCACGAAGCCCTTCGACCAGACCGAGCTCCTGAACGTCGTCAAAAAAGCAGTCGCGACTCACCGGCAACGTCTCAAGGAGCCGGTGCCGATCGTGCCGCTGCTCTCGTTGAACGAAAAACGCGATGCCCTGCCCGCACCCGCGATTTCGTCGATCATCGGATCAAGTGCCCAAATGGAAGAAGTTTTCAAGGTCATCGCCAAAATCGCGAACTCGCCGACTACCGTTCTCGTCCAAGGCGAAAGCGGTACCGGCAAGGAACTCGTGGCTTACGAGATCCACCGGAATTCCGATCGCGCCAACAAGCCTTTCGTGAAGATCAACTGCGCCGCCATCCCCGCCACTTTGATCGAGAGTGAGCTTTTCGGATACGAACGCGGGGCATTCACCGGTGCCGTGGCCTCCAAACCCGGAAGGTTCGAACTCGCGAACGAGGGAACTCTTTTTCTCGACGAAGTTGCCGACATGCCGCTCGAAATGCAGGTGAAGCTGCTGCGGGTTCTTCAGGAGCACGAATTCGAGCGCGTCGGCGGTATTCATTCGATGAAAGTCGATGTCAGGATCATCACCGCGAGTAACAAGGAGCTTCAGGCCGAGGTTAAGGCCGGAAGATTCCGTGAGGATCTTTTTTACCGGTTGAACGTCGTTCCCATTCGCTTGCCGGCGCTTCGCGAACGCAAGGAGGATATCGATCTTCTCGTTCGCTATTTCGTTCAGCAATTTAATGAAAGGCTGAAGAAGCATATCGTGAATCTGACGCCGGAAACCCTGAGCTCGCTCCGCTCTTTTTCCTGGCCCGGCAATATTCGCCAGCTCGAGAACGTCCTAGAGCGGATGGTTCTTATGTCTGAAAGCGATACGCTCAGGATCAGCGATCTTCCGCCTGAGATCGCGGCGGAAGTGGGTCCGATCGCGGAAGCGGCGTCAAGTGAGTCGGTGAGCTTCAAGGAACTCGTCAAAAAGCAGACACAAAGCGTTGAACGTGACCTGATCGAAAAGGCGCTCGAAGAGAAGGGCGGCAATGTTACGCGCGCCGCTGAAAAGCTCGGCCTTTCGCGCAAGGGGCTCCAGCTCAAGATGAAGGAGCTCGGCGTTCGCAGACCTGAGTGAAAAAGGCCTCTTTTGCCGTTAACCCGTCAGACGGGCCATGCTATCATTCGCCTATGCAGAAGAAAATCCGCGTTGCGATAGTCTACGGGGGCCGTTCCGGAGAGCATGAAGTCTCGCTCAGGTCGGCCGCATCTGTGTTTCACAATCTCGATCGGGAGAAATACGAGACGTTCCCGATAGCGATCAGCAAGGAGGGACGCTGGTCTGAAACTCCGATGAGCGCGGTCGAGAAAGCTGATGCCGCACTTCCTGTCGTCGAAGGAGCACCGAACGTCTATTTGGCGATTTATCCGGGAGCCGGTGGTCACCATTCAAACGGGGTTTTTTGCCGGGCGGACGGTCTGGGCACGCGAATCGATGTTGATGTGATCTTTCCGGTGATGCACGGCACCTTTTCCGAGGACGGGACGATTCAAGGCCTTTTTGAATTGGCGGAGATCCCGTATGTCGGCTGTGGTGTTCTCTCGTCGGCGGCCGCGATGGACAAGGAACTTGCGAAGAGGATCGTTCGAGAGGCAGGCCTTCCAATCGTGCCCTATGTTTCCGTGAAGTCGGGTCAGTGGAACATCACGGAGCTGGTTGCACGTGTTTCAAAGGAGCTTGGCTTTCCTGTCTTTGTAAAACCATCTAACCTCGGTTCGAGCGTCGGCGTCCACCGTGTGAAGGATCCGAGCGCTCTTGAGGAGGCCGTTCAGGATGCATTCCGGTATGACACCAAAGTGCTCATCGAAAAAGCGGTGAACGCACGCGAGATCGAGCTCGCGGTACTCGAAAACCCTGAACTCGGGAAGCCTCCGATGGTCAGTATTCCCGGAGAAGTCGCGCCGACGCATGAATTCTATTCGTATGAAGCCAAGTACCTCGATGAAAACGGGGCAGCGCTTATGATTCCGGCCAAACTGGATAAGGAACAGATTCGTACTGCCCAGAAAATCGCGAGATCGGCGTTCCAAGCGCTCGAATGCGAGGGACTCGGCCGGTGTGATCTTTTTCTGGATAAGAAGACCGGCGAATTTTATTTTAATGAAGTGAATACGCTTCCCGGTTTCACCTCGATCAGCATGTATCCGAAATTGTGGGAAAAATCTGGAATACCTTACAAAGAGCTTCTTTCAAGATTGATTGATCTCGCGGTCGCGAGACACGCGCGCAAAAAGGAACTCGTCAGGGAATTCCGTACGACCTGATCGAGTTCAGCCCTCTAAGCTACCGCTCCGGCTTCGCCTTTTTCATCTTTATCAACGGGCGGCGCCTTTCCGGCATCCGGGTCGATGATGTCTATGAACCCGCATTCCTTGTTCGGACATTTATGCATCAGGCCCGCGCGCTTCGTGATCTTCTCTGTCAAGATCGGAAATTTGCACTGCGGACAGGGCTGCTGGAGAGGTTTGTCCCAGACCGCGAAATTACACTTGGGCCAGCGGTTGCAGCTATAGAAAAGGCGACGATATCGCGATTGCTTTTGCGCGATCTCACCTTCTTTGCAAATAGGACAGGGTATCCCGAGAGTAATGGCCTGAGTGAATTTGCAGTTCGGATAATCGCTGCAGGCGAGAAACTTCCCGTATTTGCCGCTCTTGATGACCATGGGCTTGCCGCATTTTTGGCAAAGTTTGTCCGTGAATTCTTTCGGGATGATGACGATCTTGCCCTGGTCGTCTTTCTTGAAATCTTGGGTGTTCTTGCATTCTGGATAATTCGAACAGGCGAGAAACGATCCTAGTTTGCCCCATTTGATCACCATCGTGTTGCCGCACTTCTCGCATTTCACGTCAGTCGGGACTTCCTGCCGTTTGACGTTTTTCATGTGCTTTTTGGCGCTTTCGAGGGTCTTCTTGAAAGGCTTCCAGAAGCCTCCCAGGGTTTTTTTCCAGTCCGTCTTGCCTTCCTCGATTTCGTCGAGCTGATTTTCCATATCAGCCGTAAACTCGGTATTGAGAATATCAGGAAACGAAGCGACAAGGAGGTCAGTTACGACCGTCCCGAGCTCGCTCGGATAGTACCTGGCTTCGCGTTTTTCCATATATTCGCGATCCTGCAGGTTCGAAAGAATCGAGGCGTAAGTCGAAGGTCGGCCGATTCCTTTTTCCTCAAGATCCCGAATAAGTGAGGCATCCGTATAGCGGGGCGGCGCCTGCGTGAAATGCTGTTGCGGGTTGAAGTCTTTCTTCACTACCGAGGCGCCCTCTTTCAATTCCGGAAGCTGAATGGCGTCTTCGGTATGTTCCTCGCCTTTTTCGCCTTCCTCCGCGGTCTCGGAATACACGACTGAGAAGCCGTCGAATTTTACGACTGACCCGGTCTGCCGGAACTGAAAACGTTGTCCGGATTTCCCTGTTCCCTCGATGTCAATCGCGGTCTGGTCATAAATCGCCGGCATCATCTGCGAGGCGAGAAAACGGTTCCAGATGAGCTGGTAAAGGCGAAATTCATCCTTATCGAGAAAGCCTTTGATCCGCTCGGGGTCGTATTCAAGCGATGTCGGGCGTATTGCCTCGTGTGCGTCCTGCGCACCCTTCTTTGATTTGAAAACGTTTGGCTCGCTCGGCAGATACTGCTTTCCGTACTGTTTTTCGATGAAATCCCGGACGGATTGCAGAGCGCCGGGCTCGATCCGTACGGAATCCGTTCGCATGTAGGTAATCAGACCGTGTGTGCCGAGATCGCCCAAGTCGACACCCTCATAGAGGTGCTGAGCCAAGGTCATTGTTTTCTTGGCGCTGAAGCCGAGCTTTCGTGCGGCATCCTGTTGAAGCCGGCTGGTTATAAACGGGGGACTTGGCTTTCGTGAGCGCTCCTTTTGCTCGATTTCCGTCACCGTCCAGCTCGCATCCTGGACGTCCTTTAAAATGAGGTCGACTGTTTCGCGGTCGGGAAGCTTGGGATCTTTTGCGTCTATTTTGAACAGGTTCGCCTTGAATTCAATACCGTCTTTCGAAAAGAGGGCCTGCATTGACCAGTACTCTGCCGGTTTGAAGGCCTTGATCTCGGCTTCACGTTCAACAACGAGGCGAAGCGCGACGGACTGGACTCGGCCCGCCGATATTCCGCGGCGAACTTTGTCCCAAAGAAGAGGGCTTATTTTATAGCCGACGAGTCGGTCGAGAACTCTGCGGGCCTGTTGAGCGTGATAGAGGTCCGTGTTCAGTTTTGTGGGATTCTTCATCGCCTCAAGAATGGCGGGTTTCGTGACAGCATTGAAGAGAACACGATGCACCTTCTTACCGCGCGCCTTTAACTCCTCGTTGATGTGCCAGGCGATCGCTTCGCCCTCCCGGTCAGGGTCGGTTGCCAGGAAGAGTTCGGGAACCAGGGCCGAGGCTTTCTTCAGCTCTCCGATTACCTTCACCTTAGAAGGGATGATCTGATAGTCCGGTTCAAAACTTTTGTCGGGGTCCAGCCCGAGTTTGCTTTTGGGGAGGTCTTTAATATGGCCGACGCTCGCTTTTACGATGTACTCGCGTCCGAGGTACTTCTGGATGGTTTTCGCTTTAGATGGTGACTCAACGATGACGAGCGCTTTTTTTGCCATGCAATACATTAGTCGGACTTTCCGAATTTTTTCAAGAGGCCTTCTTAACTAAATGTTCCCGCAGGCGGTTGTCCGAGTTCCATTATCACTTTTGTTCTGGCCACTTATGACGATTCCTTCGGATTCGCAAATCAGGTCGCAATCGATCGACTCTTTCAGGGCAAGAAAGAAGCGCTGAGGTTCCCAGCCAAGCTCGACGGCCCAATCGAGAAGCTCCGGAATCTGGGCGCCGCCGGCCTCGCTTGTTAGAGCTTGTACCTTGAAAACAAGCGCATCGCGATCCGAAGTTGAAGCATTTGGCGTGGCTGCGGGTCTCGGAAATTTCGCGCGCTTACGCGAGACCGGCAATCCAAGTCCAAGCCATGAACTGCCGAAGCTATGAGGACCCCAATAAGGTTCGGCGTGGTCGCGGTCAAGGAGAACCTGGTTGCCTGCCATCGTCGGATCATCGGGATAACACGGAGTGGAATAGACGTGGCGATTTTGTTCCCTGGCCCATTTCGCCGTGTTCAGCGCGCCCGAATGGTAGCCAGCTTCTACCACCCAGACGGCCTTTGAAAAGCCCGCGATCAGGCGGTTTCTTTTAATGAAGTAGCCGGGCTTCGGGCGTGCGGACATGGGGAATTCAGAAACCAAGAGGCCCCCATTTTCCAGGATTCGATAGGCCAGATTCTCGTTTTCCGGCGGGTAGATCAGATCCAGGCCACCTCCGAGTACGGCAACGGTCGGAAGATCTGCCTGCAGCGCAGCCTCGTGCGCTTCTGAATCGACTCCGCGTGCGAGGCCCGAAAGGATGATGAGATCCGAGTGAGTCAGCTGAAGCAGTGAATCCCTCACGAGGCGAAGTGATCTTTTTTGAGGGTCACGCGTTCCCACTACGGCGAGGCCACGCTCTGGGAGCAGTCCGAGCAGGCCGAGTGCTTCGTTTGAACCTTGGATGAACAGGTCGACGGGCGGAATGTCGAGAGGAGAGATCAGTTGGAAAATTGGCGAAGCCGGCGAAGAAACGTCCCTAAACACATGGATTGGGAAAGTAAGCATGCGGTGTTTTGTGCAAAGTTCAAGCTGCTGAGCGCTGCGGCATCAATCCATGGCCATCGGAGGCGGTGGTGCTGTATCCGGTTCGCCGGTAAGTTCCTCGTTCGGCGGCTCGGATTCCAATTCGGCTTCCGGTAGTTCTGGAGGAGGAGGAGGGGCGTCTTCCGAGCCTTCTGCGCCTGGTTCCGGAAGGGCTTCCGGTTCCGGTGCGGGCGGTAGCTCGCCGCGTTCAGGGGCGCTTGGTGCAACATCGCTTTCGGCGGGTGGTGGTAAAGATGAATCCGGTGTCGAAGGAGGTGCGGTCGAATCAGTCGGTTCCGATTTCCAGCGTTCAAGCTGCTTCAGTTCCTTCTCTTCTTTCTTGCCAAGTCCTCCGCCAGCTTCAATTCTTTCGAGTTCGTCAATTTCCTGTTCTCTGGAATCGTCTAGGGACTTTTCGAGAACTTCGCGTTTCTTTCTTACATCGCTGACATCGGTCAACAAGGAGAGCGGAGTCCGGTCTTCCAGCACGCCGATCGCATTCAGGATCATGCCGGTTGAGAAGCGCGGGCTGGATTGAAGGATGATGACGTCTCCTCGCGAAATGGTCTCAGATTCGATCACCTGTTTGTCAGTCGCAGGATCGCGATGTTCGTAGGCCCGAAACACCATTCCGGCCTGAACGCCGTCATCCGAGCCGCGGTCGACGAAGACGAATTTAAACTGAGCGGTCGTTGAGGTTGAAGAGCGACTATCAAGAATCAATGTGGCTTCAATGCGATTGGGCCCGGGAATCGGGTCTGGAACTTTGATCTTTGGGGGAAGGGGAATGAGAAAGTTACCGCGTTCTACAATGTTTCTCGAGGAAATGATGGTTCCAAGGAAGACCTGATCCCTGACGCCGAGAATTTTGACGTTGCCCAGGATGTTATAGATGTAACCTCTTCGACTGAATTCTTCCGCCTGAAGAGCCGACGGGGCACTTGTAATTGCGTAAATCTCGCCCACTTGGATTTGGCCGTTCGATTCAATGTAAACGGTGTCACCCATGGAGAGGCTCAGGCTTTCGCTACGCGAACCGTTGATTTCTCCGAGGCTTTCCAAACGGTCAGTCGTGGCTATGGATTCGAGCACGATTTCTGAAGGCGTACGGAAGACGATGCGATTGCGGCGGTCGAAACCTTGCGGGTCGACCTCAGGCGGCAGTTGAACCTGGAATAATTCCCAGGGCTGCTTTGGCAGAATCCTCCATTCCTGGGATCGGCCTGACCGTTTCTGCCGGATTTGGCTCTCGACAGGACTTCCCGGCGGCGGGGCTGGAATGACTTCGGTGCCGTCTGAAACCGCTACTGCGGGTAGGGAACTGCCGGTTCCCGGCAAGAACGCTATCAATTTTCCCGGCCGGATCATGTGCGGGTTTGTAATTGAATTGTTGTTCAACGCCCAGATTTTTGGCCAGTATTTCGGATCTCCAAAGAGACGTTTGGAAATATCGTACAGCGTATCGCCTTTGATGATGGAGTATTCCTCGGAAATTCGGTTTCCGGCGATTTCTTTCCATTCCGCGTCCGGAATCGATTTCAGGATTTTCGACAGTTCGATTGCTTCTTTTTCCGGCATTCCGGCGGGTTTTTCGGCGCTTCCGAAAGCTTGGTTCGAGATCGGGCCGTCGAAGGTCATCCAGCCGGCGATCAGAAGAAGCGCGAGGACTTCAGGCCGGGCTCGGGAGTTGGCGCGTGGTTTCATTCGGTTGTCTTGTGTTCCTGATTCAGATTGCTCCCGCTGCCAAGGGGAGCGGTGGGTGGAGGAGGCTCATCCAGGATCGATTTGCCAGAAACCGCTGGATCTCGGAGCGTCGATGCCGCGTTCGCGCTGAACGAAGCCGCTGGCGATTGAGGAAATAACGACCTGAGCTGCTGACGATGTCTTGCGGCGTCCTCGCGCATGTTGAGCGCGTCTTCGGCGTCCGCCATTAATCTAAGCGTGTCCGCGACATGCGTGCTTCGATCGTAAGAAGTCAGCACCCGTTTGAATTCCTGAAGGGACAGCTTGTATTCCTTCTGGCGGAAATAGGATTCCCCGACGTGAAACTGCGCCGATCCAGCGAGAGCGTGATCGGGGTACTCTTCGAGGAACGAAGAAAAAGCGAGAACGGCTTCCGAAAACTTTCGCGCCTGAAGCAGGATCATCGCCTTTCGATAACTTTGAACCGCCTCGTCATTCACAAAGCCCGCTTCGGGATCGTGGGGCGATGGTGGAATCGAGACGTTGCTGCCCGAACGTTCGCTTGGATGCGGCTGAATACCGACCGTGGTCGGCTTAGGTGCAACCGGCTCGGGGACTCGAGTCGAGGATTGCGATGTTTCGATCTTGCCGTTCACGGCACTCAGTTTCCCCTCCAGTTCCTCAACTTTGTTGGTGAGGGTTGTCAGCAACAGTCTCAGTTCTACGATTTGATTCTGAACTGATTCGGAATCATTGCTTGAAGGAGCCTTCGTTGCGGTGGAAGCGCACCCGATAAGCGCCATACTCAATACTATAGCATTTCGCACCGGCATAACGGAAACCTTGCGGATTTTTTCAGCCAACATATATGGATAGGATAAGTTGACTGAGGGAATTCAGCAAGAGTGTTGAGATAAGAGAGGAAGAAATGAAGAGCATACGCAAAATCATTCGGGTCAGGAAAGAGGACTCGGCGTTTGTTTACTTCATTCTGGAATCCTATGAGGGGATCACCAGCTATTCCACCCTGGATTTCAAACCAGGAGATGCTTATCGCGACCTTGAACTTCGAATTCCACCGGACTTTCTATGCGAGACCGAGGATCTCCTGAAAAGATTGGGTGAAATGGTTTATGAGCTGCCTTCCGGTCCCGTGCAATCGGGCTAGGCTTGGACTGCTGATTGATTACTCGGCGGGATGGGAATTCAGGAATTCCCGGAGTTCTTTCAATGATCCAAGTGATTCGATCCGTTCTGGCGAAGGCTGGGGGACCGAGATTCCCTTCTTAGCAATTGCTCGTGCGCCGGCCAAGTCATCGAACTCCTCAAGCAAGAGCCTCGTCATAAACAGATGATTCAGCGGCTCCTCAGGCGCGGTATCGATCGCCTGTTGAATGAGTTCGCGCGCGCGATCGTTACTTCCGCCTAGTATGCCGGGGAGCTTCTGTTCAATGAGGCCGAGTAACCGGTAAGCCCCGCCTCCAGCGTACGTGGGATCGAGTTTAATGGTTTGCTCCAGGTGTTCGCGAATTGAAGGCAGGCTGAAAAACATCTTGAAGACGCCTACCGCCTGTCCATAAAGAGCCATGTTGATTGCGGTCCAGAAATGACAGGGTGCGCAGGCCGGTGCCAACTGAATGGTGGAGAGCCCGGCGTCCTTTCCCTCGGCGAAGAGACTTTCTTTTTCATCCCCGTTTTTCGCGAGGTGCAGACCGGCAAAGTAGCAGGCCATGGAGTGCCGCCAGCCCGCCCCGGGATCTTTTGGGTTTTTGGAATGATATTCACGAAAAAGTTCAAGAGCCCTTCTGGCGCGCTCAGGATCATTCCTTTGAATGAAGGCAGCATCACCTGCAGCATAGGGTGCATGGGGCGAGGGAGAGGGGATAGGTGTAGCAGGGGCTGCTCTATGTGCCGGACGCGATGGCGGGGGAGTTTTTGCAGAGCCGATTTGTTCCATTCCGACAAATGCTACTGAAATTATGAGAAGCGCCAAACTTTTAATGGGAGTCATCGTTCTCTGAGTTTATCAAATGCCGGTTTCTGCGGGTAGTGTCCTCACATAAGAATATGGTCCGGATTTCCTGCGATCGGACCGGGGTTCTTTGCGTGCTGGCCAAAGGCGAATGACAGGCGGCTTGGGGCTTGCAGCCTCCTTGCCAAATGTTCCTTTGGTTTTTGAGTGTTATTTTTTTTGTTGGTGGAATTATCCGGGTTCTTACGGATTTTCCGCTTGGCTCACTGGTCGGCAATATCGGGGCTATCGGCCGCGAACGGAATGTCCTTGTACGAACGATTTCGATTTTTCAGGAATTCGAAGAAACCTTGAGCGCCGGCCTTCTTCCGAATCCAGAGCGCTGGCGAGTACTTGAAAAGCTTCCATTTCCATGGGGAACCCTGGCCAGCGAAAGTATTCAGGAGCTACGATCGCAAGGCGGGGCGTTGCTCCCGACATTGCGCCGTTTGCGGGTTTTTGCGGAACAACACCTCGCTGCTCTCGGTGAGGCTCGAGCGAGGTCTGCCCAGTCACTCGCACAAGCATTGATGTGCGCGGCTCTGGTCCCGCTATTTGGGCTTGTCCTTTATATTTTGTTACCCGGAGTCGGAGACCAGCCACGGAAATGGATTCTGGCTTGCTGTCTCGGGCTTCTTCTCTCCGGGGCGGGAGCCCTTTGGATGTTGGATATGGCTGAAGTTGCACGGTGGGGCGGCCTCGCTTTAAGCAGACGGCCATGGCTGCTTGCGGCGCAATGCGGTGCTGAGCGCTTCCTGGCAATGATTCGAGCGGGAACACCGGCAGATCTAGCTTGGCTCAAGAGCTGTGAGCTTCTGTCGAAGTCAGCCCCCGAACTTGCGGCTGACTGGGGCTTCTCAGTTTGGTCACAGGGGACGCCGCAACCGGGGCCTTCCGCTCGCACAGGCGTGCTTCAGGTTTTTACAGATCTAGGAGTTTCGCTCAGGAAATCCGTTCAGGTGAGTTTAATGGAGGGGCGTCCGTGTACAGAGCGCGCAGAAGCAGCTCTTGAGGCATTTCGACGGGCCTTGAACGCCCAAATCGAGCGTGAGCTTACATTATTGGGGACTCGGACTTTGAAACCGCTGTTTTTTTGTGTCGCTCCTTCCTTATTGGGGCTTCTCGCCTTTGGCTTTTGGATGGCCTGGAATTCGGGATTTCCGGGCGGATGAGCATGTCTTTCGAACGAATGATCCTGGGATGGGCATTGGGTACGATTTTTTACGCCCTAGTCCTCGGGGGGGCGCCCTGGAAGTTTCCGGCTGGAGGTCGGAACTGGCTGGACCGCGCGTTATCCACCGGCTCTCGGTCTAAGGCGATCATCAGGTAAAGACGGTTGGTTGCGAGCGCGATGCCGAGCTTTTCTAACTTTGATTAGCGTGTGAGTGCGTGAAGCTGAAGCGAAGGACTGTGAGCATTCTGAATCGGTCTCATAATCAATGTATCGCCCTCGCGGCCTTCGACTCGCCAAAGTTCTGTAATTTCTCGACGGGCGCCCATTCGTTTTACCTGGACCACCCATTGAACTCCGACTGCAAGCAATTCCCGAATTGCGGAGGATGGAACGGCTCCCCCGGCAGCCAAAAGACACAGCAGTTCGACACGCCTGAGAGCATCTCTTGGGGAATTCGCGTGCAAGGTCGCCAGAGTTCCGCGGTGACCGGTATTCAGCGCCTGAAGGAGATCCAGAACTTCGGCGCCTCGACATTCACCCAAGATGATACGGTCCGGACGCATCCGGAGTGCTTGTTTCAGGAGAACCCGAAGCGTGACCTCGCCAAAGCCATCCGCGTTTGGAGGACGACTCGTCAATGAGACGAAATGAGGGTGTCGCGGGGAAAGTTCCGGAGTGTCTTCAAGCGCGAGAATCCGTTCAGCAGATGGAACGCATTCAAGGAGGTCGCTGGCGAGAGTCGTCTTCCCGCTTCCTGTTGCTCCCGAGACCAGAACGGAATCTCCTCTGCTGACCGCCTCGACTAACATCCCATAGTGGGGTGATGATCCCCAACGGACTGATCCTTGGGACCTTTCGGGAGCCGCTCCGGGCAACCGCCGCAAAGATATGAGAATTCCTTGTTGTGCAAGTGGAGGAAAGGCAACGTGCAGGCGATGTCCCGAGGAAAGCGTGGCGTCCGTGAACGGATAACGGGCATCCCAGGTTTTTCCGGCCCGGGAGATTTGTTCGAGAACCCAGGTGCGCATGGTATCTTCCTGCCATACGCCTGATCCAAGTGGCTCTAGGCCCTGTCCGCGATCGACAAAAGCGCCAGAAGTACCATTCAGACAAATGTCCGTGATTCCTGGGTTTGCGAGTGCATCCGCTAGCCATCCGGGAGTATTCATTCGAGCACGTTCCACGGGTAGTCGGGCGAGTTTTTAAACGTTTTTTCATCGCTCGGACGGATCCAGTTTCGAGCCGCTGGAACAGGACCTTTTGGAAAAAATCTTTCAACTCGCGCAATAGATGAGGATGGCGGAGTTGTATTTGGAAGAAGAATGGCGACGAGTTCTGAGCGTTCATTCAGGTAATCTTCGGAACCGAAGAGGGCTCCCAAAATCGGGATTTGCCGGAGCAGCGGGAGGCCTCGGGCATTTTCACGAGTGCCTTGCTGAAGGAGACCGGAAAGGAGGAGCGGTTTTCCGTATCGTGCATCGACCTGCGTTTTCATCCGATTCGTTTGAATTCCTGGCATTTTGTCCGTGGTGACTGTGCTGTCGAGATGGCTGACTTCGGTGAATACGTCGAGACGGACTTCATTTCGTGTGGTGTGCGTTACTTTAAGTCGTAAGGTGAGCCCATAGCTTTTCCAGGAATAATTGGAATAAAAGCGGCTTTGCATATGAATGGGAAGCTCTCCTCCGGCAAAGAGCTCGGCTTCGCCTGGAGCTCGGACGACGAGTTCCGGTTTCGAG
>MEQK01000070.1 GCA_001770175.1 Bdellovibrionales bacterium RIFOXYD1_FULL_55_31
CCACGTTCAGCGATTTCGCTCATCGCCTTCAAGCCAATCTCAAGATGTAAGTCCGTGAACTGACGGAAAACCGCCTTGGCCGATTTCCCGGTTTTTATCCCCCCTCTCTTCAGGGGAAGGTCGGAAACGAGTAGCAATGCCCCGATCGGCACTTTGCAGGCGAATCCGGCCACGAAAAGAGTGGCGGATTCCATTTCGATCGCCAAAGCGCGTTCTTCGTAAAGTTGGGTTTTGAATCGCTCGTCGAATTCCCAAAAGCGGTAATCGGTCGTATGTACGACTCCCGTGCGGTAATCGAGATTCCTTTCGACGAGGATCTGGGAAACGAATTTCTGGATCTTAAACGTCGGAAGCGCCGGGACCTGCGTCGGCATGAAGTGCACGGAAGATCCCTCGTCGCGAATCGCGGCGGTCGGAAGGATAAAATCCCCGACTTTCAAGGACCGGTGCAAAGCCCCGCACATCCCCAAAAACAAAACAGCCTTGGGATTGATCGTTGAAACGAGTTCGATGATCAGCGCAGCTGTCGGCGAGCCGATTGAAAAATTGATCATCGAGACGTTCGCTTCATCACTGTGAACGACGGTCATGGCGGAGCCGTGCGTCCGCTCGGCATCGCCGAGATTGTGAAACCGCTCCAGATAGTATTCGAAGTTCGTTAGAATAATCTGATTCTTGAACCGCTCGACGGGGCTCCCTGTGTAGCGTTCGAGCATGTCTTTGGCGATCCGGAGCTTGCGTTTGTTTTCATGGATCCGATTAGACTTGTACTGCAAGCCCGTTACGGTTTTCCGTGAAGTTTTCTTGTGTTGCACAGACCTCAAGCTTACATTTTGGATTTCACCGAAACAAGAGCTGAAACAAGTCACACCTATTTTTACCCGGTGTGTTATAAAGTTTACCCATGCGACGTCGCCGCAGATCGAAACTGAGAAAACCACTCATCCTGCTTGGACTGATTCTGACCGGATTCTTCATTCACTATTTTTGGTCCGGCATTCCGGATGTGGGCCACCTGCACTCGCAGTTTCCGCTAGTCCGCTACCGAGGGGCGGACGAGCCGCCCGCCGTCAAATTGCAACGAAAGCGCCCTCCGAACTGGGTTTCGCTGCAGCAAATTTCACGGGCCGCCATTGGCGCCGTCATCGTGAGCGAGGACTGGGCGTTTTACCAGCACAAGGGCTTCGACTCCAATCAGATCAAGGAAGCGATCAAGGAAGACCTCGAAGAGCGCCGGTTCGCGCGCGGCGCGAGCACGATCACTCAGCAGGTCGTCCGGAACGTCTATCTCGACCGGGACAAGAATCTGTTTCGAAAAGTCAAAGAACTCTATCTCGCCATCTCGCTGGAAAGAAAAACACGCAAATCGAGAATTCTCGAGGTCTATCTGAACATTGCCGAATGGGGCACGGGCCTTTACGGGATAGCTCCCGCTGCCCGTCATTATTTTGGCAAGAACCCCGGCGAACTGACCGCGAAAGAAGGCGCGTTCCTCGCGATGCTTCTGCCAAGTCCAAGGCGCTACAGTCAGTCGTTCCGCGCGAGACATCTGACGGACTATGCTCGCGAAACCATCGATTCGATTCTCGATAAGATGGTGCAGGCCGGTTATATCTCCGAGGAGGAGCGACTGATCGAAGGCTCGCGGCCACTTTCTTTCGAATCGCCACTTTCTTATGATTCAGAACGAGAACACCAGTAACATTGCTTGACCCGCCCCGGTGTCTTGGAGAAAATCGAAGCATGGGATCCCTTCGGGCCCTCTTCAGGGCTCATCCGAATCGCTTTCTCTTGTTCTCCGCGATTTTTTGCGCGATTCTCGGGATCGAGATCTTCTATTGGCCGGGATTAGCGGGATTTGCGGCGATTCCAAAATCTCTCGGGTTGCGGGATAACCCACTCACCAAGGACCAGCTCGCCCAAGTGCTTGCGGATTCGACTTCGTTCTATCGTTTTCCGGGCGAAATCGAAATTCCTGATCACAAAAAGCCGATTCAGGCAGTCGTCCAGTATTCTTTTGATCCGAAGTTGCAGGACGAGATGGAAAATCTTTTCCGAACCTATCATCCCGACTACGGCGCCTTCGTTGCCGTGGACGCGACGACCGGAAGAGTTCTTTCGATGGTGAGCTATTCCGATAACAAGAAGGTATCCGAAAATCTCACCCTCAGGGCGACTTTCCCGTCGGCTTCCGTTTTCAAGGTGGTAACCGCCGCGGCGGCGATCGAGGCGCGCAAATATTCCGCTAACACGGTGATCCCGTTCAACGGCAGCAATCACACCCTTTATCGAAATAACATTCTCAAAACAAACTACACGCGATGGACGCGCTACATCACCCTGAAAGACGCGTTCGCCAAATCAGTAAACACGGTCTTCGGCAAGATCGGCGCTTACTCCGTCGGACCGGAAGAACTGCGGCAATATGCCGGCCGGTTCGGCTTCAATCGCAGAATCGCCGCGGACATTCCCATCCAGGAAGGCCGGGCAATCATTCCACAAGACCCCAGGGATTTCTGGGGCCTCGCCGAAACCGCTTCGGGCTACACGCGGGAAAACACAATGAGCCCTCTGCAAGGAGCGCTGATCGCCGCCGCGATCGTGAACGACGGGGTCATGATGGAGCCTTTCGTCGTGCAATCGGTTTACACGACCGAAGGCGCGCAGATCTACGCCGCTGAACCGCGAATCGGAACTCTCACGGTTGACGCGAAGACCGCCGCCGAGATCCGCAATCTCATGCGACAGACGGTCACGAGCGGAACTTCGCATACTGCTTTCAGACGTTTTTTCACGCACGAATTCTCATCCCTGAATGTGGGCGGCAAGACCGGGTCCCTGACGGGAATGGACCCGCCCGGAAAATATGACTGGTTCGTCGGGTACGCGGACAGCGGCTCACAGAAGATCGCGATCGCGGCGCTCACGATCCATGAGAAGTTCTGGAGGGTCAAATCATCATATCTCGCCCGACGGGCCATCGAGAGTTACTTCGAAGGACGCCTCAACTATGCGTCTCGCATGAATACCCACTGAAACCGGCCCCCTTAACAGTTGAAACGAGAAAAACGTCAAGGCTTTGAGCGGTTACGTTCATTAAGAAATTCGCTTAAGGTTTTTATTGCGCGACCGATAGGACACTAGAGATCTCAGGAAATACTGGATCTATTCAAAGGGAGAAATCGATATGACGCGAAATATGAAACTGACCGTGGTAAGCCTGCTCGCGCTCAGCGTGATCGTGGTTACGACAAAAGTTTATGCCATCGGCACAACGGGCGACGTAAATGCGACCGTGATCGCCGCCTTGGCAATCACCAACAGTTCGGCCTTGGACTTCGGTGAAGGAATTCAGGGCGATGTCGCCAAGGTCGTGGCCCCCGGAGCGGCTGAAAACGCTTCAAACGGCAGCTTTGCCATCACCGGTGAACCCAATAGGGCTTACACCATCACGTTGCCGGCCGACGGCGCGGTTGTTATGGCGACGGCTGGCGGTGGAGTCGCGAACAAGGAAATCGCGGTCGACTCATTCGTGTCGAACCCGGCAGCCGGCGCCAATGGCTTACTCGACGGGAGCGGAGCCCAAGACGTGTTCGTTGGCGCCACTCGGGCCGCCCTCCTGGCCAACCAGGTGACCGGCTCATACACGACGACCTACACGGTCACCGTGGTTTACTAAGTTACTCCCGATTTTCCTGAGATCATAACGAAGGGCCGGCTCGCACCCGCGATGCCGGCCTTTTGCTTTCTTCACCATACGGTCCTATAATTAATGCTGCTCACCAGGGAGGGAGGGTTTATGAACCGCAGCTTTTTAGGAACCGCATTCGCCGTGGCTTTGGGATCTGTGCTGGTCACATCCCCCGCCTTCGCAAACCTACAGGTGTTCCCGACCCGAGTCATATTGAACGATCAAAAAAAGGCCACTCACCTTTCGCTTCGTCACATGGGCGACACGCCGGAAAAATACCGGATCACGGCCGTTTTCTACCGGATGAGCCCCGATGGCGGGATGCAGCTCGTTAAGGACGCCAGCGAACCCGAGTCAGCCGTCAAGCTGCTGAGATTCTCTCCACGCGAGGTCATGCTCGCGCCACGAATGGAACAGGTGCTTCGAGTCATGTTCCACAGTCCAAAACCGGTCGAAGAAGGCGAATACCGGGCACATCTGCTGTTTGAGCCGACGAAAGAGGCTCCGACCCCGGATACGAATTCCGGCGGAAAAGTGAAAACCCAGCTCACGGCAAAACTCGCGATCGCGGTGCCCGTCATTTACCGAAAGGGAAAACCGAAGATCTCCGTTTCCCTTTCAGATCTGAAGCTCACACGAGTCGGTGACAACAAGCCTGCCTTTTCGATCACGGTCAATCAGGAAGGCAGACGTTTCCTATTCGGCGATCTTCAGGCCCACTTCACACCGCAAGGCGGGGCATCCCAGCTCGTGGGACTTGTAAACGGCTTCTCTTCGTATATTCCAAAACGATCCGCTACGTATGTCCTTGCGATTCCGGAGGGGCTTTCACTTAAAAGGGGCACACTGAGAGTCGATTGCAAGGAGGCCCCGGACGAAGGCGGGCAAATCCTCGCCACGACGGAAGTTAGCATCCCTTAACGGGGAATGTGGATGGGACGCTTTCGACGGAAAGTCCCTTACGATCTCCTGCCGCTGATTTTGGTTCTGTTCTGCTCGTTCCTGCCAAGCGGTCCGACCAAGGCGCATGCGGCTTTCCAGGAACTGAATGCGGATAACGAGCGCATCGTCCAGGTGCAACTTAATGACGGAACTATCGTGGCCGAGAGTATCGTCGCGTACGAAGTTCCGGGAAGTTGGGTCCTGCCACTGGGTGAACTCGCAACCGGTCTCGGTTTTGCGATTCAGGTTTCAGCCGCCCTCGGCAAAGCCGAAGGATTCATCATCGATGAATCCAGGCCGTTTCGCCTGGACCTGAACGCCTGTGTCGTCGAACGCGACCGCAAAATATCCGAATTCAAAGTCGACGGCCAATGTCTGGGTGCGGTTCCGCTCGGCGAAGAAATTTATGTGGACGGAAGGCTGCTCGTCGCCTGGTTTCCGATCGCCATAACGGTCGATCCTTTCAAATCCCAGGTTCTGATCGCGCCCAGGGAAAAACTCCCGGTACAGCTAAAAAGGGATCGGGAGCGGGAGGCCGCGAGAGTCAAGGCCGCGCGGGAACTTTTCAATCCGGGCTATCCGGTCCTTTCAGGGCAAAGGGCAATTCTCGAGGGTCCCTTTCTCGATCAACAGTTTTCGACCTCCCGAATCGGCAACAAAGGGTCAGCGGGATCCCAGACTTTCCAAAGCGACAGCCTATTTGCAGGCGAGGTGCTCGGACTCGAGGGGCAGGCATATCTCTCGGCCACGCACAAGGGCATGAACCGCTGGCGCGCCACGCTGGCTCGGCGAGACCCGGATGGAAATATTTTTGGCATAGCCGGTGCGACGGAGGTGGAGGTCTTCGATACCAAATTCCCGTCCACCCCGCTGATCGGCCGCTACGGGCAGGGTCGCGGAATTTACATCTCGAACCATCCCCTCAACGTTTCGACTGAATTCGGATTTCAGGATTTTCAGGGAGACATTCTCCCGGGATGGGAAGTTGAAATTTATCAAAATAGCGTTCTTCTCGACCGGCAGGTAGCCGATGACGCCGGACGATACAGATTCAACAAAGTCCCGCTTTATTACGGCGCAAACCAATTCAAGTTGGTGTTTTACGGTCCTCAAGGTCAGCGAAGAGAAGAGTATAAAACTTTCAAGATCGACTCCTCGACGATTCGGGCCGGGAGCCGAAATTACAGACTCGCCCTAAGTGCGAAGGATCCTCAACCCCGATATTCCCTTCAGCTCGAACAGAATTTTCTTCATAACTTCACGGCGTCCGTCGGCTATTCGCAGCTTACGCTTCCGAACGAGGCTGCTCCCAAACGCTTCACCTCCGTGGGGGTAAACGCTTATTCCGACAGTCTGCTGGTCTCGGCGGCGGCTGCAATCGCCCAGACCGGTGGGAAGGCTGCTCAGCTCAGAACGCAGTTACCGTTTCACCGGCTGACCCTCGGAGCCGAGTTCACGCGGCTTTTGGATTTTAGAAGCGAGATTTTCAATGCTCAATTGGGCGAAGTCCAAAAGGACGAGGCACAGGCGGACGCCACCTTCGTTCTCCCAACCACTCCGAGTGTCGCCACAACATGGAGAATCAATCGTAAGAGCTTTGTGGGGGACTATTTTCAAACAGCTCTCTCGAATCGTATTTCGACCAACATTGGCCCGGTTTATTGGAACAATGAACTCTCGTTGGCCCGATACAGCTATTCGGATTCGAAGACCCTGGAGGGAAAGCTGGACGCGAGCTATGTCTTTTCGGCCAACCGGTTGAGAATGGGCCTCGGTTACAACGCCTCGTCCGCTTATCTTCTGGAGCTGGAGTCGCAAAACAAGTTCTCGGGATATACCGCCACGAGCACGCTCCGACACTATCTGACGGCGCCGCTTACGATGGCCTCGATCAATTTCTCACGGCTTTTTTCGGGACTCAACGTCGGGGCCTCAATCATGGCCGATACTACCGGCATGTATTCCTTGATCGGCATGCTGACGTTCAGCCTGGCCCGCGATCCCTACTCGGCCTCCTGGCGCGCCGAAGCCGAATCACAGGCCTCGCAAGGCGCGGCCTCGATTCTGGCGTTTTTGGATCGCAACCGAAACGGCTGGATGGATCGGGATGAAAAGCCGATCGAAGGCATGGACATCCTGCTCAACCAACGCAGCACGAAAATCGTCACGGATAAATACGGCGGCGCATTCGTAACCCGGCTGCCCGCTTATTCTCCAGTAGATCTGACCGTGGGGTTAGGTTCCATTGAAGATCCGATGCTTCGTCCGGCTCAACGAGGAGTCCGGTTTTATCCGCGACCCGGGAAGGTCACGGAAGTGCTCATTCCCGTGGTGATCGTCGGCGAGGCCGACGGCGCAGTCGAAGTGAAAGGCGGCGGCAATCCTTTGGCAAGAAGCGGAGTCGAGATTGAGTTGGTTGACCTAAAGGGGACCGTCGTTAAAATCACGAAAACGGACCAGGACGGAGTCTATTTTCTGAATGAAATCCCGCCAGGAACTTATGACATTACCCCCTCTTTCACCCAATTGCACGAGCTCCAGCTGCAGGCCAATCCGCCAAAAAGGCGCATCAAGATCGAAAGAGACGGCAGCATCGAATCGGGCGTTAATTTCGTCCTGGAGCGCTGATGCTGTATAATGGCCCCATGCTGATCCTCGCGCTGGCGATTCTGTTTGAACCGACTTCATCATTTGCAGTGGAACCGCTCGCAATCAGCCAGATATCGGCCCTGAGTTTCGGGACTGCCCCGCAGGGGGACGGTCCGGTGGTCATTCCAGCCGGAAACACTGAAACTTCCACAAATGGCAGCTTTCAAATTACCGGGGAACCGAACACGGCTTACTCGATCGTTCTTCCGGCCAATCCCATTACGCTCACCACCGGCGCGGGCGGGGCAAATGAGACTATAACAGTAAGTAATTTCCAATCCTTCCCCCCCGAGGGAGCTAACGGCGCGCTGGGGCCCGGGGGGACCCAGACTGTCTATGTGGGCGCGACTCGGGCCGCCTTGTCCGTCAACCAGGCGCGAGGCAGCTACTCCGGGACGTTCATGATTACTATCTCGTATTAAGCAAACGGCAAATTCTCCCAATTCCGACAGCTCTCATATATGCTGATGGCCGGAGAACTTATGGACGTCCTGACGCTTTCACGTTTGCAGTTCGCGGTGGCAACCCTGTTTCACTTTTTATTTGTCCCGCTCACGCTTGGTCTTTCGGTGCTCGTCGCGATCATGGAGACGAAATGGGTGCGAACGGGTGACGAGACCTATCGCCGGATGGCGAAATTCTGGGGCAAACTGTTTCTCATCAATTTCGCTCTTGGGGTGGTGACGGGACTCACCCTGGAATTTCAATTCGGCACGAACTGGTCCAGATATTCGATGTACGTCGGCGACGTCTTCGGCTCGCTGCTGGCCATAGAGGCGGCAGTGACCTTCTTTCTCGAGTCGACCTTCGTAGCCGTCTGGTTTTTCGGCTGGAACCGGATCTCCCCCAAGCTCCATTGTGTTTCGATGTGGCTGATCGCGATCGCTGCCAATCTTTCGGCTTTTTGGATTCTCGTCGCGAATGCCTGGATGCAACACCCCGTGGGTTACGTTATCCGTAACGGCCGGGCGGAGCTGACCGACTTCTGGGCCGTGATCAGTCAAAAATTCGCCATTCTTGAATTCATTCACACGATCGGAGGGGCTTATATTCTCGCGGGGTTTTTTGTGCTTGGAATATCTTCTTGGCATCTCCTGAAACTCCAAAACGTGGAATTCTTCACCCGCTCCTTTAAAATCGCCATCGCGTTCACTCTTATTTTCTCCATTTTCGAAATCGCCCAGGGCCACATGAACGCCGAAATTCTGCAAGAAACCCAGCCCACGAAACTCGCGGCGATGGAAGCACACTGGGAGACACGGCCCCGGGCGCCGCTTTACCTGCTGCTCTGGCCCAGATTGGACGGCGAAATGAACGCTATCGAAGCTCTTCCCGTCCCGGGAATGCTCAGCCTCCTCGCGACCTATTCCACTCAGTCCGTCATCAAGGGGCTAAAGGAATGGCCCGCCGAACTTCGTCCCCCTGTTCTGCCATGCTTTCTGTCCTTCAGGTTCATGGTCGGAATGGGTTTCCTGTTCGCGGGGCTCAGTATTTTCGGCTTTTATGTGAGGAATAATCTACTCGCCTATCCATGGTTTTTGAAGACACTGGTCTTCGCGATTCCCCTGCCATACCTCACGAATGAGGCGGGCTGGATTCTCGCCGAACTCGGCCGACAACCCTGGATCGTCTACGGTGTGATGAAGACAAAAGACGCCGTATCCTTCGTAAGCACTGCCCAGGTATTCACGTCGCTCATCGGTTTCATTGTCCTTTATGGGCTGCTCGGCTTTGCTGATTTCATGCTGCTCTTCAAGTTCGCCAGAAAGGGGCCTCAGAAATAATGGAAACGATCTGGTTCTTCCTTTGGGCTTTGCTCTGGACCATCTATTTTATGCTGGATGGTTACGACCTCGGAATCGGCAGCCTGCTGCCTTTTTTTTCGAAAAACGAAAACGAACGGCGCGTGATGATCAACGCGATGGGCCCGTTTTGGGACGGAAATGAAGTATGGCTGGTAACGGCGGGCGGAGTCACCTTCGCCGCCTTCCCAAAAACATACGCCGTTCTCTTCAGCACGCTCTATACCCCGCTGATGATCCTGCTCTTCGCGCTCATTCTGAGGGGGATCTCGTTCGAATTCAGAGGCAAAATCGATGACCGCCGCTGGCGGCGCCTGTGGGACGGGTGTCTGACCCTCGGAAGCATAGTCCCCGGGTTCCTGTTTGGAGTCACCTTCGGTAACCTTTTTCAAGGCATCCCCATCGACGAATCCGGGATTTTGCGCGGAGATTTTTTCACGCTCCTTAGTCCGTATGCGCTTCTCAGCGGGGTCCTTTTCGTGTTTCTTTTCGTGGTCCACGGTGCCCTTTGGCTCGCTGTCATGACCGACGAGGAGATGCATGAGCGCAGTTTGAGCGCGGCACGGGGTGCCTGGCCCGCTCTCGTTTCCGTGCTTGTGACTTTTCTGGTCTCGAGCGCGTTGACCACCGACCTTTACCAAAATGCGATTAATCGCCCCGTCCTCTTTTTATTCCCGGTCCTTTCGGTCGTGGCCCTGATCGCGACGCGCACGTTCATCGGAATGAGAAAACCCGTTCAAGCATTTGCCTCCTCGGCGATTGTGATTCTGGGCACCGGGATGTTCGGATTTACGGGGCTTTACCCGAACATGCTGCTCTCGAGCCTGAACCCCCAATTCAGTCTCACGGCGTTCAACTCGGCATCGAGCGCGCTCACGCTAAAGATCATGCTCGGCATCACGCTGGTGGTCATACCGATTGTAATCGCTTATCAGAGCTGGGTTCATGTATTGTTCGGGAAGAAGATCCGCCTTGAGGAGCTCAAGGAAGGAGAGTCATACTGAGTGAAGATGCAGCGCCCGTTACTCTCGGTACTCATGCTCGTCTGGGCCTCCGCCCTCCTGACCGGCTGCGGGAAGGGCGGCACCGCGCGACCGCCGAATGATCCCGCTCCAACGGGCGGCCAGATCGTCGCGCAAGGCTCATTTGATGCCTCCGCGCAGGGCAAAACGGTGACTGGCTCGGCAACTGTTTACCGGCTTTCAGATTCCTTCGGTATCCCGACAGGAGAATACGTCATCCGTCTCAGCGAATTCCAAGCGCCCGCCGAAAGCGGGCTTCAGGTCATCGTCGTGGCCAACGGATCACCCGTCCTTAGCCTCGCGTTGCGAGCCCCCTCGGGCAACATGAATTACAGCGTATCCTATGGCGGCTCGGTGTTGCCGACCTGGAACAAGGTGATTATCCATTCCTCGCCCGCCAACCTCGATTACGCGACGGCAAATCTCGTCGCAAGCCAGGTCATCGCGCCTTAGGGCAGCGACATCTCGTTCTGATATTCGACGAGTTCCTTGATACTGCGCACGTCTTTGATTACCCAGCTCCCCTTTTCGAGGACCATCTGACAAAGTTTCTTGTTGCTCACCTTGGCATCGTGACCCTTGCCTTGATCGAGGTAGGTCAATTCGTAGGTGATATGAAATTCGCCCGGACTCGGCTGCTTGGTTTCGGTGAACACGAGCTTGAGAAACTTGCGCTTCGAATCAATGAAAGCTTCTTTGAACTGCTCGTCGCTCCAGGCGGCTAAACGGGTTTTGGCTTCGCCCGTCATGTAACGCATCAACTCGTCGCGATCCTGCATGCCATTCACCGCAAAGCTCTTCGAAATGTAATCCGTAAGACGACGTTTCGGGTCATTTGAATTTCCCGAGTCCCGGGTGCAGGCGCTCAGCGCAAGTATCGCAACCAAAACGATAACAGTTCCATGTTTATTGTACATAACCTTCTCCCCAAAGGAGCTCGACGAAATCGCCCAGCTCCTTTCTAGTATCGGACGAGACATCCTGAAATTGAAACCCTGCACCGAAACGACCGTGAAGACTGCGCATCGGTACACCACAGCACCGGAACTGCCGATCTCTGAAGCAAAAAACAAGATCGGACCGATTACGACGTCCAAGCGCCTCGATCGGAAGCGCCGCTCCCGAATCCGCAGCCGCATGATAAATGAATGCACCCTCGGAATCGAGCCGGCAAACTTTGCAGTCGATGCTCTTATCGCCGGTAATCAAGGTGCATCTAAGGCCCGGAATCGCCTTTGGTAACCCCTGATACCATTTCAAGCGGGGATCAAAAAATGAACGACTGGATTCTTTCCAGAGCCAAGACACGAGAACCGTCACGAAAAAGAGAAGTAAAACGGTAAAAAATCCCTGGCCGGGATAACGCATCCGGATCGCGATCACTCCATTCGCAAGAACCCAAACGCCAGCAAAACAGGCCATGACATAAAGCGCCCACTTTCTCCCGGACAGAAGCGCCACGGAAAAGGCCACGCAAATAACCGACGCGATCCCGGACGCGTAGGCCATATTCCTCAGCGGAAGGTTCCACCAAGGCGCGCGCGCGACGATCGCGACTTCAAGTGCCGCAAGAGGCACAATCATGAACACCAGCGCCGTAGCGAGCCGCAGGCCTTTGGGCACCGAAACCAGCTTCATCTTTTCAAAATGTCATCTGAATAAGGGGGAATCAAGGGGAATCAAGCGCTTGTCAACAAAGGTTGAATGATCGTATGCTGAAATACATGGCCCATGTGATCACAAAAACGTGCACCAAGTGTGCAGCCTGTCTTCCCGAATGCCCGACGGGTTCGATCATCGAGGGCAAGAATCAATATTATATCGATTCCGATACCTGCGCGGATCATGGCGCCTGCGTAAATGTTTGCCCCGTCGAAGCGATACAAAGCCAACCTGGACGCGCGCTCGGACATAAGGCGCGACTCGAAGAGGAAGAAGAGGAACTCTAATCATGCGGACTTCCGGGTCCCTTCGTGTCTTGGGCGTGATGACCGGCACCTCCTGTGACGGTCTTGATGCCGCCTGCATCGATATTAATCCGAACGGCTGGATGCCACTCTGGTCAGCTTCCGTAGCCTATCCGAAAGATCTGAGGCGCAAAGTTCTTGAGTATCAGCGCCCGCGAACACGAAACAGCCCGCAAACGTGGCTCGAGCTCCACCGCTCTCTTGGGGAGTGGTATGGCCGGGCGCTTTCCAGGGTTATTGCCTCTCAAAGAAAAAAGCCCGACGTGATCGCGAACCACGGTCAGACGATCGCCCATTTTCCGGCACCGAACCGGAACGGAATCACGCTTCAGCTGGGAGATCCGACGCGAATCGTTCACGCAACCGGGCTGACGGTGCTCTCAAATTTCAGAGAAGGCGATATGGCTGCGGGGGGCCAGGGTGCTCCGCTCGCACCGCTCTTTCACAGGCTGCTTGCTCATCATCTCGGAAAACCTGAAAGAGGCATCTCGATCCACAATATCGGCGGAATCAGTAATCTCACTTACATCGGTAAAAACCGCGAAATCCTGGCCTTCGACACGGGCCCGGGAAATATCTGGATCGATGCCGCGGCCGAACTCGCGACCGGCGGCAGACTAAAGATGGATTTGAACGGGAAGCTCGCGTGCCGCGGGCTCGTCGATTGGCACGCGGTCGAACGAGTCTTAAGACATCCTTATTTCAGAAAGCCCGCCCCGAAGTCCACGGGACGCGACGAATTTTCCTTTGAGCTTCTTCTCTCCCAAACGCAGTCAAAAGGCGTTGATCTCGTCGCGACCGCGACGGCGGTAACAATCGAGTCAATAGCCAGGGCTTATGAAAGTTGCGTGATCGCCGGTAAACGTCCGCTTGCCGCCGTTTACCTCTGTGGAGGAGGAGCGAAGAACCCGGCTCTGATCGGCGCCCTTCAGGAACGGCTTCCAAAGGTGACTATTTCGACACTTTCGGATGCCGGAATCGATGGACAGCTCGTCGAAGCCCAGGCCTTCGCATTTTTCGGGTTCATCACTTTGATGGGACAGCCCATCGGCGGCCCGTGGACCGGCGCAAAAGGATTCGGACCCCCCGGGCACATCGTTCCTGGAATGAATTGGACGACCGTGGTTGAAAAGCTGAGCAGCTTCACCACCAGTTGATCCGCCGTAAGTGCTCAAAGCTGCCGAGTCGTTTCGCAGTCCGGCCCATTTACAGTTGACGCCCTGTGCCGGTTTCGTTAAACACGGCGCATATGACAAGAAAAAATCCGGTTAGCTCTTTCATCAAACATCATTATCGCCATTTTAATTCCGCCGCCCTAGTGGACGCCGCCGAGGGATACAAGAAACACCTCGACGAGGGCAACAAGATGATGATCACGCTAGCCGGCGCCATGAGCACGGCCGAACTCGGCCTTTCGCTGGCCGAGATGATCCGACAGGACAAAGTACACCTGATCTGCTGCACGGGCGCGAATCTCGAAGAAGATGTTTTCAATCTGGTCGCGCACAACCACTATGAGCGCGTCCCACATTACCGCCAGTTGAGTCCGCAAGAGGAGCAGGGGCTTCTTGACCGCCACATGAACCGCGTTACGGACACCTGTATTCCGGAAATGGAAGCCATGCGCCGGATCGAGAAGACGATCCTTGCCGAATGGACGACGGCCGACAAAGCTGGAAAGTGTCTTTTCCCGCATGAGTTTTTTTACAAGATCCTGTTGAACGGCAGCCTGAAGCAGCATTATCAGATCGACCCGAAGAACAGCTGGCTTCTCGCCGCGGCCGAAAAGAACCTGACGATCATCGTTCCCGGCTGGGAAGACTCGACTCTTGGCAACATGTATGCGGCAGCTTGCATCCGTGAGGACGTGAAGAACGTCCACACCGTCCGCACCGGAATTGAGTACATGTTGCTCCTGTCCAAGTTCTACCAGGAAGCCACAAAGGATGTTTCGCTCGGAATGTTCCAGATCGGCGGCGGGATTGCGGGCGACTTCCCGATCTGCGTCGTCCCGATGCTCCACCAGGATCTCGAGCTGGATGCGCGCCTATGGGGCTATTTTTGCCAGATCAGCGATTCAACGACGAGCTACGGTTCCTATTCCGGCGCCGTTCCGAACGAAAAGATCACTTGGGGTAAACTCGGCATCGACACGCCCAAGTACATCATCGAATCCGATGCGACCATCGTAGCGCCCCTGATTTTCGCGTACGTGATGGACTGGTAAAGCTCAAGATTCTGAGTCGGACGAAGGAAGCTCACCCACTCTTCTGGCTTACCCAAAGCCCGCAGTAACCGATCCCACCCGAAAGCGTGCTGGGGTCGCTTACTGCCTTGGACGAGCCATACAAAACAGCGCGCGGACCGAAAGAGCGCGGAGGCGCGGACGAAGCCCCGAGTCCGTCCCAATAGCAGGGCCCCGTCCACCGGACTGCACCGATTCCACGCGAAGAATTCTTCGCAATCCAAATCCCGGGCCCGACACGCTGACTATGCTCTTCGATTCGCGAACGAAACCCGGTCATCAGATTCCCGCTCTCCAGCCTTTCAATCATCGCCAAATGCGCATCAAGCCAAAGCTCAGGGGTTCCGACATCGTGCCACAAACCGGACGTGACAAACGCGCCAGCCTTGCCGGCCTGGATCGCGGGCGCAAGCACCTGCGGGACGAATTCCGCCGTCAATTCCTCGGGAACCTCCGCCAGCGCCTCGCGCTCGATGACGGCCGCACCCACGAAATACGGGCGCTCCGCAACGAGCTCACCGAAACCGTTAATCAGCCCGCTCTTCTGGTCTAAATGGATTTCGCGATACTTTGCGCCGGCGGGACCCCGCATGAACACGGCGAGTGTCAGCACCACTCCCCGTTCGGAGCGAAGCTCCGCGTGCCTTTTGGCGAGCGCGCCAAGATCCACGTCGAAAATAACATCCGCGTTCAGCAGGAAGAACGGTTCATCGCCAAAATGAACCAGTGCCTTTTTCAAACCGCCGGCGCTTCCCAACAAACAATCACTCTCATCGCTGATAACGAGTTCCGCAGCGGCAAGCTCGAGCGACTCCAATCCCGCGCGCGCCCGATCGGCGTGGTGGTGAACATTCGCGACGATCTTCTTCACCCCCGCCGCACTCAGCGCATCGACCGCGAATTGTGCCATTGGCACCCCGAGGAGCGGCAACAGCGCCTTGGGCATTTGGTCGGTGAACGGACGCAATCGGGTGCCGAGACCGGCGGCCATCAGCATGGCCCGCGTGATCGTGAACGCCGAGGTCAGCTTTGCGGGCTGAGTTCTTGGCTTCATCTCGTGCGCCTAGAAATAGTAATAGTGAAACAGGACTTCTCTGAGATTCGAGTAATTCGGATACTTCAGTAACGTCCGCCGGATATTTTCAAAAGTATTGCCGATGTATTTCAAATAGGTCGCATCTCCGCGTCGGTTCAGGAACGAGGCAAAACTGCCGATCGCCTTGAAATTGCGCTGGATCGACATCATGTCGAACACGAACCTGAAATCAGCGCGATTCAGCACCTCTCCCGTGAGCGCCTCCCAGCGCGCCAAATAATAATCCAGCAGTCGGGAAATCTGGTTTTCCTCGAGCTGGTAATAACTGTCCTTGAGCAAGGAAGCGAGATCGTAAACCGCGGGCCCAAGCCGGGCGTCCTGAAAGTCGATCATCACTAACCGTTCCTCCAGGCCGGCGGAACCATGAGGAGGACTGACCATGACGTTCCGGCTATGAAAGTCGCGGTGCGTGAGGACTGTCGGCTGGTCAGCGAGAAACGAGCAAATTTCACCGAACCCGTCCTGCATTGTTTTGCGATCGGTGTCGCTGAGCTTGCGTTTGAGGTGAAGCTCGTAAAAATGCTCTATCGTGAAATTCACTTCCCACATCAGCTTCTCTTCGTCGAACCTGAGCTTAAACGCCTCGATATCGGCCGGACGGTTTTTAGGGGAGGCCTTGACCTGAAGCTCAATGAGAGAATTGATCACTCGCTCATATATATGCCGCTCGACATCGGCGTTTGAAACTTCCTGAAGTCTTCGAAGCATCGTGACGTCACCCAGATCCTCGAGCAGGATGAGACCGCGCGGGGGATCAATGTCGACAATGGCCGGGACATCCATCCCGGCGGCAAGAAGATGCCGCTGCATGACAATGAAGGGCAGGTTTTCCCCGTTCTGGGGAAACGGATCCATGCGCATGACGACGTGGCTCCCGGCCGCCGTTTTCACGCGATAATAACGCCTGCTACTCGCATCACCCGGAAGCTTGGTGATGGAGTGGACCACTTTTGATCCTTTAACCAGCGTTGAAACCTCGTCATCCTTAACGATCAGTTGATCAAACATTCTTTGTACATCCTCCATCACTTGCAGGTTCGGGGCAGTCACAATTTTCTGATCCTCTGCTGAATCGAGAGAAAGGCCTGGGAACGGACAACCGGATTTCTCAAAGGCGCGTTCCGCGCGATCGCGTGTCGGGTGGTCTCAGCAAGTTTTTCGACAGTCTTGAGATCGTAGGGACTGCGCTCGGGGTTTTTCGAAAATCGTGCCCAAAGAGCCGCA
Source organism: Bdellovibrionales bacterium RIFOXYD1_FULL_55_31 (assembly GCA_001770175.1). GTDB lineage: Bacteria > Bdellovibrionota > UBA1018 > UBA1018 > UBA1018 > XYD1-FULL-55-31. The sequence continues at coordinate 16,639 of MEQK01000070.1, forward strand.
AGCCCGCGCGGATCGAATCCCGCACGATAGAGGATCCCGACCGCCTCCTGCGCCGCAGCAGCGTGGTCCTCCTTGGAAAAGCTGAAGATCCCCCTCGTGCCGAAATAGTCGACCTTTTTCGGTTGATTCCCGAGTAGCGGCAGCCCCTCCGTTGAAGAGAACTCAGGCGAACTCTCCTCGTCCTGAGCGATTTTTTCAAGATTCTGTTGTAATTTTTCGAGCGCATGGCGTCTCAGAACATGTCCAAGCTCAACGGCAATCGCGGCGGCAAGTTCATTTTCGAATTCGACGGCCTTTAATAACCCCGCCGACAGATAAATTCGGTTTCCCGGGAGAGCGAAGTTTTGCCACTTACCCTCTCTATCCCGAATAATCAAAGTCCCGACCGTACCCCCGCGAAGACTCGGTGTGGCATCGGCGAGAGTTTTGGCGATATGACGCAAGTAGACTGAGATTTCTGCGTCTTGTTTGAAACTGAGCTGAGCATCAAGTCCGCGCGCCAACTCAATTCCAACGGCGAGGTCTTTTTTCGCACGTTCCGCCGGACTTTCTTCCTGGACTGCAGGTTGCGCGCAGCCAGCACAAAACACAAGAAGCAGACCCATGATCCTCTTACGCAGAGCGCCACGGCGGCGTCGGTTTGCAAAATAAGTCGTTTGCATTTTCATTACCCTTAGATAGTCTATCGTCCAGCTTTTGCCCTCTGACAGTCAAGTCCCAGATAAAGGTGGTCCGGGCTGTCTCTGGTGAAAGTTTACTCTTCCCAAGAAGGCTTTGGTCAAAAAAGAAGGAGATTATCATGAAGAAAGTTTTGGTTTTGATTGGTTTGGCACTGATGGGGGCTCAACCAGCTATTGCTTCCGATCATATCAATCCGCTTATCCAGTCCTCGTTTTCGTCCATCACCCCGATGGAACTTATCAACTGGAAAGTCGGAGACACGGCGGAGTACAATGTTGCCCTCGGCAGCTTTGGCATCCAAGGCAAAATGATTAAATCGGTAACCAAAGACGAAGGTACGGCCCTGTGGTTACGTCAGGACCTCAATCTTTCCATTCAAAAGCAAGTTGCTGATGCGCTCATCAATAAGGCCGACGGCAAAATTCTGAAGATTATCGTCGATGGAAAAGAACAGTCGATTCCGGACGACAAGGTCGAAGTGATCTCGCAGGATTACGGCGAAATCACGGTTCCCGCCGGCACGTTCCAGGCGATTCACATCATTGCGAAGACGAAGCAGATTTCCAAACTTGAAGTCTGGGCGAATCCTCGCGACACGGTCATGGATGGCACGCTCAAGCAGATCGCCGAGACGAGCCTTTTCCCGCTCACAATGGAGTTGACCAGCTTTAAACGCGGTCAGTAATTCTAACAAGAACGGCTCAATTGAAGAAAGGCGGACCAGCTTCCTGGTCCGCCTTTTTTTATGTCGAACTACGATCGATTCTCACTGCACTGCTGGCGGTGTAGTCGCTGACCCCGCTAGAGCATCCGCCGCGGGTTGTCTCTGCTCAGGAACACTTGGGATTTCCGCGCCGCCCGGATTACCGGCGAGTGGCGCGGGAGTAACTTGCTGTGGCTCGCCCGCTTCGGGTACGTAGTAGAGGTAGAAGCCCGCGAAGATCTTGTTCGGGTCACGAATCAGCTGTCTGTTATTATCCCACAGCTTTCTCCACTTCTCTTTCGTCCCATAAACTTCGCTTGAAATTCCGCCGAGCGTGTCACCTTTCTTGATCAGGTACTTTTCACCATTCCGCTCGATGACGACCCTCTGGGCCGGTATCTCGACCTTGAGAACTGTACCGACCGGAACATCGTTCGAGTCCTGAATACGATCTCTGTTCAGCTCGTAAATATCTTTCCATCGATAAAGATCACCGTAGGTCTCAAAAGCAATCTTCATGAGCGTATCGCCTTGCTGGACGCTGTAATCTTCCGTGGCGCCGCTTGCCATCGTCGTCGTCGACGTTGCCTCCGGCGCTGTCGGCGGCTCGGCCGCGGCCGGCTCGACTGGCGCTGCGGCAAGTGGGTCAACAGGGGCTGGAGCGCCCAGTGCCGGATCAGTCGGAACGTTTTCAGCGATAGGCGGCGGCTCAGTTGGCGTCGCAGTGTCAGCTAACGCATCCGTCGGAGGCGGTACTTCCGCGCTGGCCTCGGGAACAGCGTCAGTCGCTGCGTCCACCGCCGGAACTTCATCCGACGAAATCTCCTCGGAATCCGTTTTCAGGAGCGAGCAGGCCGGCAGGGCGGCCAAAGCCACCACCAACCCAAGAATCAGAACCAAATACCGAGAGTTTGCCATTTTTGATCTCCTCCAGCTTCCTAAGCAGGAACCAGCAAAAGAAAACGAACCAATTCCTAATAGCTCGTCGGCATGGATCAAAAGAAACTTAAGGAATTTTACTGGAATACAGACTGCCAGGGTCACTCGTCGGTCAGGGATCTTCAATTCAGCGCACGACTAAAAGCGAAGAAAATCGCTGCGTAATCCAGGCTTTTGCCTTGTCTCTTAGTCTGACTGTGATACTTTCGGGCCACAAAAACTTTCTGAGCTGATAGAGCTCAACGGAGCCAAAATGGACAACCTCGCCTTGTTGTTGGTTGTGATCTGCGTGCCCTTGTTCGGGGCGTTCTTTCTCCCTCTTGCAGGAATGATGTCGGAAAAATTGAGAAATTGGAGCGCCCTGGGGATGATCGGCATTCCCTTGTTGGCGGCCGGCCTGCTCCTGCCCCAAGTCGAGTCCGGGCAGATCATCCACTTCTCTCTCGGCGGCATTGATTTATTCCTCGCGGATCAACTTGCCGTATTCATGGCCGGCGTTTCGCTTTTGGTCGGTGCTTTGATCGTGTTTTATTCCTTCGGATACATCCATCATTATGAGCATCGCAATGAATACTACTTCATGGTCGTTCTGTTCCTCGGCTCAATGATGGGAATCGTATTCTCGAGAAACCTGATTTTCATCTACTTGTTTTGGGAGATCACCGCTCTCGCCTGCTGGCGGCTCATTGGATTTTTCCGTGAAAAATCCTACGTGGTCCGCGCCGACAAGGCCTTTCTGGTAACCGTGTTCGGCGCCCTCATGATGCTGATCGGATTCATCATGGTTTATTTGCAAACCGGTTCCTTCGATCTCCTCGCGATCAGGAACGCCTCCTCGGCGCAACCGATTTCCAATATCGCCGTCATTCTGATTCTGTTCGGAATTTTTTCGAAGTCCGCGACACTCCCTCTCCATACCTGGCTGCCCGACGCTGGCGTGGCCCCCTCGCCCGTAACCGCGCTCCTGCATGCGGCCGTGCTGGTCAAGATCGGCGTCTATGTTTTCGCGCGGTTGTTCATCACCAGCTTCACCGTCGATCCGATCTGGAGCACCGTTGTTCCCGTCATAGCCGGAGTAAGCGCCCTTGTTTCAGCCGGTGCGGCGCTGATCGAAACCGATCTGAAGCGTATCATCGCCTACTCCACGATCAGCCAGCTCGGGTTTATTTTTCTCGGACTGGCCGTTGGGGGCGAGGTCGCCCTGGCCGGCGGTCTCCTTTATATTCTCATGCACAGTCTCGCGAAGGGGGGGTTATTCCTTTGCGCGGGAATCGTCGAGCAGAAAACACATTGTAAAGACATCACGCGTCTGGGTGGCCTGATCACCACCATGCCGATCACCGCCGTTTCGTTTTTTATCTGTGCCCTCTCCGTTATGGGCGTGCCTCCGTTCGGCGGCTTCTTCAGCAAGTATCTGGTGATCGCCGGTGCCGTCAATTCGGGCCAATTCTGGATCGCCGCCGCGTTCGTGCTCGGCGCCGTAATGACGGTGATTTATTTGTTTCGGGTTTTCCTGCTTGTTTTCCTGAAGCCGGTGCCGGCGACAGACGGGCAGACCCTCCCGGTTGAAGGATCGTCCACGATGGTTTTCAGTGTCGCCGCGCTCGCCGTGATGTCGATTCTGGGCGGGTTGCTCATTTCATATCCAGGCGCTTTTGTTCAAACTGCTGTTCAGCAGATGTTGGGAGTCGTCCGATGACAGTTCAACACCTTTTGGTATCCATATTCCTTCCTTTCGCCATCGGCGTTCTTCTGCTGATCATCCCGGCACGGTCGAAGTGGCTGCCCGGCTGGATCACTTTGGTGACTTCCGCGTTCAATCTCATTCTGGCGATCTATCTTTTTTCTGAACGCGACCTGAACGCGTCGTTTTTGATCCCCGTCGCGCCGTTCGGAATCGATCTTTCTCTCAGGCTGTATCACTTTTCAGGGTTTATCATCCTGGCCTCGGCCGGGTTCGGCTCCCTCATCTCGCTTTATTCCCTCGTCTTCATGCGAGGCCGCGAGCACGTAAAACAGTTCTTTTCCTACTTTCTCCTGACACTCGCTTTCGTGAACGGGGCGGTGCTCGCGAACAACCTCATTGCCCTTCTATTTTTCTGGGAGGGCCTCCTCGTCACCTTGTTCGGCATGATCGCGGTCGGCCATCGTGAAGCCTTCAGAACCGCGACCAAAGCGTTCGTGATCGCCGGCGCGACGGACCTATGCATGATGCTCGGAATCGCGATCACGATTCACCTCGCGAAAACCGCTGAGATGTCCGCAATTCACCTCCCGCTCGACCTGACGGGAAGCATTGCGTTCGTCCTGGTCATGATCGGCGCGATCTCGAAAGCGGGCTCGATGCCGTTTCACAGCTGGATTCCGGACGCCGCGGTCGACTCGCCGCTGCCTTTCATGGCGCTCGTGCCCGCCGCTCTCGAGAAGCTGCTCGGGATTTATCTGCTCGCCCGAATTACTCTGGATCTGTTTCAGTTCAGCGCGGATGCCTGGGTAAGCTCGCTCATGCTGGTGGTCGGCGCGGTTACCATTCTGCTGGCCGTGATGATGGCGCTCGTCCAAAAGGATTTCAAACGACTGCTCTCGTTTCATGCGATCAGCCAGGTCGGTTACATGATCCTGGGCATCGGAACGGCCGTCCCCGTCGGTATCGTCGGCGGCTTGTTCCACATGATCAATCACGCCATTTACAAAAGCTGCCTGTTCTTGACCGGCGGCGCTGTCGAAAAACAAACAGGAACCACGGATCTTCGCAAACTCGGTGGCTTGGCCACGACGATGCCGGTTACTTTTTTCTGTTTCGTGGTGGCGGCTGCTTCGATCTCTGGTGTTCCGCCCTTTAACGGCTTTTTCTCGAAGGAACTTGTCTATGACGGCGCGCTCGAGCGCGGCTGGATCTTTTACGCGGCCGCCCTGCTCGGCTCATTTTTGACCGCCGCGTCGTTCCTTAAACTCGGCCACGCCGCATTTCTGGACAAGTCCCGCGCCGCCGCAGTCAGCGCGATCAAGGAAGCGCCTTGGACCATGCTCGTCCC
>MEQK01000071.1 GCA_001770175.1 Bdellovibrionales bacterium RIFOXYD1_FULL_55_31
CGAGGCGCAGATGAGTGCTCTCGGGGCGCAGGCTTTTCAGCAGATGAAGAGCGCGACGCCCACGGATTCCGAGCCCGCGCTGAATAGTTATGTTCGCTGTGTCGCGCAGCCGATTACCGAGGCGGCGCGTGAAGGCACCGGTGTGAAGGATTGGGAGATCGTCGTCTTCAAGGATGACACGGCGAATGCTTTCGCGTTGCCCGGTGGAAAGATCGGCGTCCATACGGGGATTCTCAAAGTCGCGAAAACGGCCGATCAACTCGCGGCAGTGCTTGGTCATGAAGTTGGACATGTGATTGCAAAACATGGTGCGGAGCGGGTCTCTCAAAGCCTGGCCGCTCAGGGCGGGCTTGCGGCGCTGGATGCCGCGTTGGGGGGCCAGTCAGCGGGGCGTGAGCAGTTGCTGTCGGGCCTGATTCAGGTTGGCTTTCTCTTGCCATTCAGCCGGACCCAGGAGAGCGAAGCGGATCTGATCGGACTCGACCTGATGGCGAAGGCCGGGTTCAACCCTCGTGAGAGCGTGGGATTGTGGCAGAATATGGCTGCTGAAGCGGGGGGGAAGTCACCTCCCGAATGGTTGTCCACGCATCCCGCAAATCAGGCGAGAATAGACAATCTTCAGAAACATATGCCGCAAGCGGTCGTCACGTTCAATCAGGTCAAGTCGAACGGACGAAGCCCGCATTGTTCCAGGTAGTTCCGGTGTAGGTTCTGGTTTCTTCAAACTACAATTTGTTCCCGTCCGGATTTCGGGGCGCGTGGCGCCAGCCCGATGCCTGACACAGCGTCTGTTCGCGGCTTCCGCGGTTTGGCCGAGACGAAGCAGCCGAACTGTTTCCATTCCTCCAGGCGACAACTCCAAAGCAGCTTCCCTTGGTAAACCGTCATATCGGGGCAACCGTCGCACATGCTCATTCGACCGTCGCTCGTTACATCGATGGGCTGGATGATCGTGAAGGTCTGCAGATAGTTTTTCTTGAGGAGAGAGGAGGGGGTTCTGAGATCAGAAAACGCCTGCCTTGCCGCGATGGCAAACATTTTTTTGTCGAAGAGGCCCGCGAGCGCCGCTGACAATCGGCCTGTTCCGAGAAACTTGGGATGCGAGTAGCTGAGCCATGTTCCGTGCACGAGACGATGTCCTTGTTGGACGAATTCCATGAACTTTGGGCTCACATAACCGAAGCCTCGCTCTTTATTGGCGATCCGAGTGGCCAACAGCCATTTCGTGGTGGCGGCGTCCTCGGTTCCGTTGAGACAGGCGCTCGGTTCATACTCAGGATCGACTTCCTGTATTTTTGCGGCTACCTCGGCGGCACGAAGGGCGCGATCCCCGCCCCATGCGGTCGCCTTCTCGTAGGTGGCGGCGAGATTCACCTGCCGCGCGTGGACATAGAATTCAAATTCGCCGAAGAGGCGTGGTTCCCGATACAGGATAAACACGACCGTATGAACGATATCAGGATGACGCTGCGCCCATTTCACGACTTCAGGAATATGATCGAGCGTGTCGCTTGTGACCGTTTGGTTGAATGAGCAAGAAAGTCCGCCTTCGCGCGCGAGCATTTCGGCGTAGAATTGGCGCACCGGGTTCAGGTCCGCTTCGGTTCGCGCGCGGACTCCTTTCCGCTTCTGTGAGGTGTCAATATGAAAGGTGAAACCGCTGACACCCGCCTTTTTCAGCTCGTGAAGGAGTTCGCGGTCGAGGGCCACTCCATTCGTGTTGAGAATTGGCTTCCAACCCTTTTTCGAGATCATTCGTACGATTTCGACGATCTGCGGGTGAACGAGTGGGTCTCCGCCCGCGATGCTGATGCAATCACTATTTCGCAATTGTTTAAAAACAGCTAAATCAGTCGCGATCTCTTCGAGGGATTTGTGCCCTTCACTTTTATCACGATAACAACCCTCGCAAGCGAGGTTGCAGCGGGACGTCACCTCGAGCCAGGAAATGCCATTATCGGTCAGTGTCCAGGGCAGACGATAATATCGTTGCGGGACGATCTCGTTTGTCATAAAAAACACCTCGCATCGGCGGCCTACATGCAAGGCGAACACCAGACTGAATAGCGTCAAGGGGATCGGAATGGAAGAGACGTTGACGAGGATTTTCGGGCGGGGCGGAGAAATCGGCTTGTGCGTTAAGGATTCGGAACGCAAAGTCAGTTTTCAAAATGACCTTTCGATCGAGCTCTGCGGTGAACAGCTCTCGAACATCTGCAAAAAAGGCTGTATGGATCTTTATGTTTCGAATGAGCTCTGTCCGGCGCGGGGCCTCGGGGCGCAGCTTTTCACGAATAAGAGAATCAAGGATCAGTTCGTCGACATCGTCGTTCTCAATAACGGTCGCGAAATCGTGACCCTGCTCTATCCCGTCGCCGTCAAGCATGAACGTGAACTGGCCTTTTTTAAGGACAAGGGCCTTTCAAAACGGGAGTTCGAGATCGTGGAAAGGGTCGTGCGTGGCGCCACGAATTCGGAGATCATCAAGGAGCTCGCGATTACCAAGGCGACGCTCAAGACTCACCTGAACAATATCTATAAGAAACTTCCGCCCGAGAGCCGAATCGGCTTCAGACGGCGGGCGACGCAATAAGCAGTTCGCCCGCCGGGAGTATAATGACTTACTTCAACGGCTCGAACCGTGCCTGGAAGAACCGCAGGTACTTCGGCTCGTAGATCATTTTCAGGCCGGTGATCTTATTTCTCCTTGAGTAGAGTGCTTCAACGGATTCAACGAGCACGTCGCAGTGCGCCTGCGTATAAACCCGGCGCGGGAACGTGAGGCGAACGAGTTCGAGCTTCGGATAATTGTGATCGCCTGTTTCCTTGTTTCGGCCGGCTGAGACGATTCCGCGTTCCATCGCGCGAATGCCGGATTCCAGGTACAGCTCGGCGGCAAGCGCCTGGGCCGGAAATTGATCCTGCTTCAGATGCGGGAGGAATTTTCTCGCGTCCAGGAATACGGCATGGCCGCCGATCGGGAGGACGATCGGGATACCGAGCTTTTTCAGCCTCTCGCCGACATACTCGACCTGCCCGACACGCGCGCGGATGTGATCTTCCTGAACGGCTTCCTCGATTCCGCGTGCCATCGCTTCCATGTCGCGTCCCGCAAGTCCGCCGTAGGTGTGCAAGCCCTCGTAAACGACGGTGAGGTTTCGGGCTTCTTCGAAGACATCCCAGTCATTCAGGGCGAGAAAGCCGCCGATATTGACGAGGAGGTCCTTTTTGCCGCTCATCGTGCATCCGTCGGTGTAGGAGCACGTCTCAAGCAGGATGTCCGCGATCGAACGATTTTCGCAGCCCTTTTCGCGGTTCTTGATGAACCAGGCGTTTTCGATCGCGCGAGTCGCGTCCAGAATGACTTTGATGCCGTGCTGCTTGCAGAGGGCGCGTACGGCACGGAGGTTTTCGAGGGAAATCGGCTGGCCACCGGCCAGATTCACCGTAGCCGCGGCGGAAACATACGGGATATTTTTCGCGCCGACCTTGTTGATGAGCGCTTCAAGTTTCTTCAGATCGATGTTGCCCTTGAACGGATGGGTGCTTGTCGAATCGTGTGCCTCGTCGATGATCACGTCGACGAAGGTCCCGCCCGCGAGTTCCTGGTGTAAACGGGTCGTCGTGAAATACATGTTGCCGGCAATGGTGTTGCCTGGCCGGATGAGAATTTTCGAAATCAGGTGCTCCGCCCCGCGACCCTGGTGCGTCGGGACGAGATACTTGTAGCCGTAATACTTCTGGACCTTCTGCTCAAGATTGTAATAATTGCGGCTGCCGGCGTAGGCCTCGTCGCCCATCATCATCCCGGCCCACTGATACTCGCTCATCGCGTTAGTGCCGCTGTCCGTCAGAAGGTCTATGTAAACGTCGTCTGATTTGAGCAGGAATGTATTATAGCCCGCTTCATGGAGCGCGCGTACGCGGTCTTCCCGAGTCGTCATTTTCAGAAGTTCGACGGATTTGATTTTGTAAGGTTCAGCCCAAGATCTTTTTTGTTCCTGCATAATACCCCCTGATCGCGGCCTCATGATTGGGCCTGCGGTTTCGCGTAAATTGAATGGTTCGGAATATAGCAGCACGGACGCGATAAATTGAACAAAAAACTCCTTGATGCGGCGGGTTATCGGAAGGGCTTGGGCAGCGGAATTGCAACACCGCGCGGAATGGGCGCTGAACCATGGACGCTCGGGGCTTTAGAGCCAAGTCCCGAAATTTCAAAGCTGATTTTATCGGCTCTCGACCAGGTTTCGATGGTCTCCGCTACGGACGGCGCAGGAAACTTTGAGTATGTGAATGACCATTTCTGCAGGACAGCCGGATACTCCCGCGAGGAGCTGGTCGGGGCAAATGAACGGATTCTGAATTCGGGGTTTCATTCGAGCGAATTCTTTGAAGAACTCTGGGCAACACTCCTGGCTGGCAGAATCTGGTCTGGCGAGTTTCTCAATCGCGCGCGGGATGGACGGCTCTTCTGGATTTCCAGCGTGATCATTCCGTTTCGAAAAGAGGGGCCGAAATATCGAAGGGCTGATCACTTCATTTCCATTTCGACGGACGTTACCGGAAGAAAGAAGGACCATTCAGCCGGGATGGCCACGATTTCACATGATCTAAAGAACCCGTTGAGCGTCATCGTGATGAACGCGAAGCTGATCCGAAAGCTTGCCGCCAATGACCCGATTGACGCCGCTCGGGCGGCGACTATCCGGACACAATCCGAGACCGTCGATGAAGCGGCGGGGCGACTTGGTAAGCTGATTGACCAACTCCTGAGATAATGACGGCCTCTCTTGCATATCGTCGCGAGTACGGGGTATACGAACGGGAATGGCACAAAAATTCGCGTTCACGATGCAAGGCGTAGGAAAGATATATCCTCCAAACAAGCAGGTTTTGCGGGATATCTACCTGTCTTTCTATTATGGAGCAAAAATCGGCGTTCTCGGCCTCAATGGATCCGGAAAATCCACGCTGCTGAAGATCATGGCCGGCGTCGAGAAGAATCATAACGGCGAGGCGCGACCGGGTGACGGAATCACCGTCGGATATCTCTCTCAGGAGCCGGTGCTCGAGGAGCAGAAGACGGTTCGCGAGAACGTCCAGGAAGGCCTTGGCGAGACGGTGCGGTTGCTGAAGCGTTTTGAAGAAATCAACTTGCTGTTCGCTGACCCCGAAATCGATCCGGACAAAATGGATAAGCTCCTCGCCGAGCAGGCCGACGTGCAGGAAAAAATCGAACACGCCAACGGCTGGGATCTTGACCGTACGATCGACATCGCCATGGACGCGCTCCGTTTGCCCGCCGCCGACGCGAGCGTGAAACATCTTTCAGGTGGTGAGCGACGGCGCGTCGCTCTCTGCCGCCTGCTTTTGCAGAAGCCAGACATTCTCCTGCTCGATGAGCCGACAAACCATCTCGATGCCGAGTCGGTCGCCTGGCTTGAGCAGTTCCTGAAAGAATACGCGGGAACCGTGGTCGCGGTGACGCATGATCGGTACTTTCTCGATAACATCGCCGGATGGATCCTTGAGCTGGACCGCGGGCATGGGATCCCCTGGGAGGGAAATTATTCTTCCTGGCTCGACCAGAAGCAAAAGCGGCTCGCTCTGGAAGAAAAATCCGAAACACGCCGGCAGAAGACCCTTGAACGTGAATTGGAGTGGATTCGCCAAAGTCCTCGCGCCCGTCAGGCGAAGAGCAAGGCCCGCGTGGCCGCGTACGAGAGACTGCTTGCGGAAGACCGTCCCGAAAAGATCGATGAAATGGAAATCTATATTCCACCCGGGCCGAGGCTCGGAAATCTGGTTATCGAGGCCAACGGGCTCCGTAAGGGTTACGGAGACAAATTATTGATCGATGATCTCTCATTTAACGTTCCGCCTGGGAGCCTTGTCGGCGTGATCGGCGGGAATGGCGTCGGTAAAACGACCTTGTTTAGGATGCTTACGGGACAGGAAAAACCCGATAAAGGGACGATACGCCTGGGTGAGACCGTGAAGTTCGCGTATGTGGATCAATCGCGCGACGCTCTCGATGCGAACAAGACTGTCTGGGAAGAAATTTCGGACGGCAAGAATGAAACGATTATGCTCGGTAACCGGGAAGTGCAGTCGAGGGCGTATTGCGCTCGATTTAACTTCACGGGATCGGATCAGCAGAAAAAAGTCGGGCTTCTTTCGGGGGGTGAGCGGAACCGGGTGCACCTCGCGAAGATTTTGAAGTCGGGCGGAAATGTGCTCCTGTTGGACGAACCGACAAATGATCTTGACGTCAACACGCTCCGGGCACTCGAAGAGGCTCTCCTCAGCTTTGCGGGCTGCGCGATCGTGATCAGCCACGACCGGTGGTTTCTGGATCGGATTTGCACTCATATTCTGGCTTTCGAAGACGAGGGGCGGGTGGTGATGTTTGAAGGTAACTTCCAGGAGTACGAAGAAGACAAGAAGAAGCGACTGGGACCTGAAGCAGTGCAGCCGCATCGCGTTAAATTTAAAAAACTGACTTTGTAAAGTTCCTAAAACAAGCGGAGGAGCCGGGACACAAGCGGCGTGACTGAGCGCGTTATTCCGCTTTTTGTATGCCTTGGAATCTCGGTTCATTTAGAATCCGCTAAGCTTTTCAGCGGAATACCCTTTTCTTTAGTCCCTTATAATTTTTTTCATATTCACGTGAAACTCACTCAAGAGTTCAACCAGGCCAGTCGAAAAGAAATCGAGGATGTCTGGTCGGAGTGGTTCACCAGAGCGGCGCTTTGCGCCAAGGAAAAGCAATGGATGACTTCGAAAGAGAATTGAAGGTTGGGTATTTGGACGAAGCGATGCAGCTTCTGACTGATGCCGAACAGTGTTTCTTAAATCTCGAGACGGCCGAAGATGATCCGACGATTATCGAAAGACTGTTTCGGCTGGCCCATAATCTCAAGGGCAGTGCTCGCGCGGTCGGATTCGGGGATATCGCTGAGTTCACACATCAGCTTGAATCGCTCCTTTTGAAGATCAAGAAGAAGGAGATGAAGATTCACGCGTCCACGGTGACTCTTCTCCTGAAGTGCAACGACCATCTTCGAATGATGGTCGACAGTCTCAAACTCGATCTCAACGCGAGGATCGACAGCCATGAACTGCTCGCTGAGATCGAACAGCAACTCTCGGGCAAGATCATCGAGGAAGTGCCGGTGGTCGCGGTTCCCGAGGCCGCCGCTTTCGAGGCTGAAGCCGTCGAAGTGGAGGCTGAACCCGCAGTTCCCGAAGACGAGTCTCCCGAAATTTTTGAGCAGCTTACGAGTGTCGTACAGGAATCATTAAAACCGTTCGAGACAGCGCCTGCGGAAGCGCAGGACGCTCCGGAAGAACCGGCGATATCCGTCGCAGCAGCACCTGCTTCAACCCCTGCCGCGGCAGCTTCTGTTTCGCCAGCACCTTCGCCGTCTTCGAACGGCACTGTCGTGCCGATGCCGGCCGGTCAGGATGAAAGTATCCGTGTGAGCCTTCGCAGGCTCGAACGTCTCATGAACAACGTCGGGGAGCTTGTGATCCTGCAGGCCGTGCTCAATCAGCAGAAATACCAGGTTGAATCGGTTTTGGTGCAAAAGACCATCGATCAGCTCGCGAAGATCACAAAGGATATCCAGGATATTTCGATGAGCCTCCGGATGGTGCCGCTCAAGCAGACTTTCCAGAAGATGCAGCGTATTGTCCGGGACACCTCCATGGCACTCAATAAGGACGTTCGACTCGAACTCGTCGGGGAAGAAACCGAACTCGACAAGACCGTTCTTGAACAAATCGGGGACCCTCTCGTTCATCTGGTCCGGAACGCGGTGGATCACGGCCTCGAGTCAACCGAAGAACGACTTGCCGCTGGAAAGTCCGCCCAGGGGATTGTGCGGCTGCGCGCTTATCATCAAGGCAGCAACATCGCTATCGAGGTGCGTGATGATGGCCATGGGCTGGACGCGAAAAAACTCACCGATAAGGCGATCGAAAGAGGACTGCTCAAACCGGGTACGCTTCTCACCGATGATCAGGCACATCAGCTGATCTTCGCCTCCGGATTTTCGACGAAGGCGCAGATCACGGACATCTCGGGGCGAGGTGTCGGGATGGATGTGGTGAAAAGCAATGTCACTGCCCTTCAGGGCGAGATCGAGGTGGAAACCGAGAAGGGCAAGGGGACTTGCTTCAGAATTCTTCTTCCGCTGACACTTTCAATTATCGACGGAATGGTCGTCCGGTCGGGCGAAGAACGTTACGTCGTCCCGATCGCCCAAGTTTACGAATCCGTTCAGCCCACCAAGGACGATGTTCACTTCGTGACGGGGATCGGAGAGGTTCTCAGCTTGCGGGGTGACAACCTCCCACTATACCGGCTTGGCGCGGTGCTGGGCCGAAAGGCCGCGCAAGGCGCGAGGACCGTCTCGGAGTCGATCGCCATCGTCATCCGCTCAGGCAAGCATCCGTTCTCTGTGCTGGTCGATGACATTATCGGGCATCAACAGGTGGTCATAAAACGATTGGGAAATGAAGTGCAGCATCTCAAGGGGATCAGCGGAGGGGCGATCCTCGGAGACGGACGTGCCGCACTGATTTTGGATTTTAACGAACTCGTCAGTCGTGGAGCCGCGAAAACGGCGGGCAGCTCACTGACGGTTATGAAAGGGGTAGCGTAATGAGCGAGCAAATCGAACAAGGGATCAATTCAAAGGTTAAAAACAAGGCGCAGTCGCAAAGATATCTGAATTTCTCGCTTGGGGGAGAAGATTACGCGATGCCGCTGCCGGCCGTGAAGGAAGTGATCGCGTTCCCTGAAATCACACCGGTGCCTTACACGCCGACGCATTTTCTCGGAATCATGAACCTGCGCGGGCAGGTGATTTCGGTCATTGATCTCAGGCTCAAGTTCGGGATCAAGGCTGATAGCACGGCTGAGACGGCGGTCATCATCTGTGATCTTGCCCAACACTCGCTTGGCATGGTCGTGAGCTCGATCAATAGCGTGCTCGCGCTCGATGAGTCCGACATCAGCCCGAAGCCGGAGATACATAGCAGCAAGAATACCGATTACATTCTCGGCGTTGCCAAAAAAGATAAGAAACTGGTTCTTCTTCTTGATATCGGGAAAGCCCTCAGCGTCGAGGAGCATGCCGCGATCAGCAAAGCGGTAGGAATGAAAAAGGCGGCATAAGCGCCGATCCGGTCCGCGGACGAACGACTCTCGCATTTACCGGAGTCTGGGGGTTTCATGAGCTTCTTCACGAAATGGTCCATTAAAAAGAAGGTAAGTTCTTTCGCGTGGGCCGTGGTTCTCAGCGGAGTTGCCATTTTCGGCGTCTACTTCGCCGAGAGAATCTCAGTCGAGCGCGTTCAGAAGAGGACGAAGGCGGCTCACGAGGTGAATTTCCTGCTTCAGGTGCTCGAAACGGACTATCAGCGCATGGCAGGGGCCCTTGTGAATTTCGTCGCCAGTCCGAGCGAAGAGCATTGGGCTGAGAAGGAGAAGGCCGACGGAGACGCGCAAGCCCACTTCAAGGCCCTTCGTAAAGTCGCATTTGACCCGAAAATGGAGTCACAGCTCAAGCTGCTCGAAACTTTTGACGGCGAGTATCTCGATCCCATGGATAAGAAGGTGGCGAACCTCGCGAAAGCCGAGTCCCTGGACAAGGTCTTTCAGTTTTACGTTGAGCAGTATGTACCCCTCTTTGAGAAAGTGACTTTGGCGCTCGAGGAGGGACAGGAGATCACGCAACGTGGTCTGGTCGAATTAGCCGCCGCGGAAGCGAGGTATAATCGCGCCGGGATGATGTTGATCGGGATCTCCATCCTGATTATCACGTTGATCGGGTTTCTTGCCGCAAAAGGCTTGGGACGGATGATCGCGCTTCCGCTCGAAGCGGCGATCAAACGGCTCGAAACCGAAACGGCGCAAACGAGACAGGCTGCCGGAAATATCACCGGCGCCTCCCAGGAGCTCGCACAGGCCGCGAGTCAGCAAGCAGCGGCACTCCAGGAAACCGCAGCATCGGTCGAGGAGATGAGCGCGATGATCAACAAAAGCGCCGACAACGCGGGCCGGTCGGGAACGGCCGCCCAAGAGAGCGCCGAGGTCGCCAGCAAGGGGAAGAAGGCCTCCGAGGAGATGATTCAGGCGATTCGGGACATCAACACAAGTAACGCCGACATCATGAAGCAGATCGAATATAGCAATGAGCGGATCACGGAGATTACGAAGGTGATCGCTGAGATCGGTGACAAGACGAAAGTCATCAATGACATCGTCTTCCAGACGAAACTTCTGTCGTTTAACGCCTCGGTCGAGGCCGCGCGCGCCGGCGAACATGGTAAGGGCTTCGCGGTAGTCGCGGAGGAGGTTGGCAATCTTGCCCAGATGAGCGGGAATGCCGCCAAAGAAATTGCCGAGATGCTGAACGGCAGTATCCAAAAAGTCGAAGGAATCGTCCAAGAGACGAAGACAAAAGTGGGACAGCTCGTTCAATCGGGCCGGTCAAAGGTCGAGACCGGAACGAAGATTGCCGAGCAGAGCGGCAAGGTACTCGATGAAATCGTGCAGAAGGTCACTCGAGTCAGCGAGATGGTGAATGAAATCGCGACCGCTTCACAAGAACAGGCGCAGGGCGTGACTGAAATCACGAAGGCGATCGGGCAGCTCGATCAAGTGACTCACCAGAATTCCAGCGTGTCACATCAGGTTGCCGCGTCGGCCGAGCAGCTTTCGGCTCAGGCCGGGACCTTGCAGTCGGTCGTCGCGACCCTCGAAGGCGTGGTTTGGGGCAGGAGAGATGCCGTTGCTCGTGCGGCCTCAGCCCCTCAGTCTTCTCAACCCTTCCCGAAAGATATTGTGGAAAAAACGATATCAACTGTCGCGGCCGAGTCGGCTCAGGTGGATACGTTGCGGAAAGCCGCCGAGCCCGCAAAACCGGCAAAACCCGCGAAACCAGAGACACACGCCTCGACCAAACCCGCGAAACCTTCGGAGCCCGTGAAAGCCAGGCCAGTAGCAAACGAAGGTGATAACGTAATTCCGTTTCGGCGCGCGAAACAGCTTCAGGGCAAGCCTTCGTCCCCGGTCGTTGAAGAAGGTTTGCCGTCGGAGAATGATCCTCGCTTCAAGGAAGTGTAAAGATGACTTTGCCATCGGTTCTCGTCGAAGAAGTTTCGCAGCTTGTTAACGGCATCACGGGAATCCAACTCGGGAAGAAGCAGGCTGCCATGGTGGAATCGCGTCTCACGAGGCGGATGATTCAGCTTGGGTTCCAGACTCCTGATCAATACCTTAAGCACATCAAGGAGAATCGTGAGTCGGAGATCACCGCGCTCGTGTCGCTTCTGACGACACATCACACGAATTTTTTTCGCGAGTTCTCGCATTTCGAATACCTGGAGCACACCGGCCTCCCGGCGCTCATCGCGTCCTTGAGACAGCGAAAAGAAAAGGTTCTGAGAGTCTGGTCATCGGCCTGCAGCCGGGGGCACGAGGTCTATTCGCTTTCCATGTTTCTTTCCGTGCATCTGAAACGGCTCGCACCGGAGATGACTTTCGAAATTCTGGGCAGCGACGTCGACTCCCAGTCCATCGAGATCGCGAAAAACGGGGTTTATCGCTGGAATGAAATCAAGAGCATCCCGTCCATTTACCTGGACAAGAACTGGGTGCGCGGCACCGGTGAAATCTCGGAGTTCGTCAAGGCCAAGCCGGTCATCAAGGCGCCTTGCAAGTTCGAGACGATCAACCTCCTTGATTTTTCGAAGCAACTGTCGGGGAGAACGTTCGACCTCATTTTCTGCAGAAACGTTTTCATCTATTTCACTCTCGAGCAGGTGCGTTCAATAACCGAAAATCTGATGAAGAATCTCGCGCAGGATGGAATTCTCTTTATCGGGATTTCGGAAAGTCTGAACGGGATCACGGCCCCCGTCACGTATCTTGCGCCTTCCGTTTACGGGCATAAGAGAATGACGGCGTCCAAGGTTCATCCTGCTGTTTTCACGCCCACGCTGCCGCTTCGTCCGGTTCCGACCCAAACGGTCTTTACCGCGCCGGTGGCCCAAACCCCGGTTCGTGTCTTCAGTATCGATGACTCGCCCACTATTCTCAGCCTTTTGAAGAAAATCCTGACGAAAGAGATGGGCTTCGAGCTCGTGGGAACCGCGGAGAACGGGGTCGATGCGGCCCAGAAGCTCAAGTCCGTGACTGCGGATGTCGTGACGCTCGACATTCATATGCCGGTCCAGAATGGGATCGAATATCTTCAGAAGAACCGCGGTTCCATGCACCCTCCGGTCGTGATGCTCACCTCCGTTTCGCGTGAAGACGTGGAACTCGGGCTAAAAAGCCTGGAGTTGGGCGCCGTCGACTATGTGGAAAAGCCGTCGCTCTCTGATCTCGCGAAACGTGCTGATGAGATCCGTACGAAGTTGCGATGCGCCGCTCTTTCGATGAAGGGAGGCGTTCGCGGAGTGCTCGAGGTTGAGCGGGCGTTCGAAAAGAAGTTTCGGATCACTTCGCCAGAGAGGAAGATGCGGGTGATCTTCGCTGGAATCGCTGATCGCGAGAAGCTCGTGAGCGTTCTTCGTTCGCTCAAGGCTCCGCAGCCGCCGACAGCCGTTTTCATCCAGGGTGCGGACGTTCTTCTTGAGGGGCTTGTTACCTCCTTGTCGGCCGGAAGCGGAATGAGCGTTTCCGTTATGAAGGCCGGAGAGGTGCTCCAGCCTGGACGGGTTTATCTGGGTAACTGTTCTGGATACGAGGAGTTCAAGGAAGCCCATTTCGAGAAGCGAACTTCGATTTTGGTGTTTGGAGACGTTTCGGGAGAGGTGATTCCCAAGATCCTGAGTTGGCCGAAGGCGTACGTCATAGCCGAGGATCTGAACCTGGTACTTTCGGAACAGCACCGCGTTTTGCTGACGAGCGCGCAAAAAGTCGTGCCTTATACCAGCTTCGCTTACCACTCCGATGAGTGTCTATCGGTCGAAGAACGGAGGACGGACTAGTTCCGCCCAGTATGTCGAAAGTCATTCAACTCACCGGCAGTGAGGCGGCGGTTTTCAGAGACGCGGAGATTGTTCACGCTGGGCACGTCTTCAGCGGGACGGTGATCTGCGCGTTCGCGCCGGATGCGCGGGTTGGCGGGGTCACGATAGTGCCTGATGGCGCGAGTTCCGGCCTTAAAGAAAGAATCCGGGAGCTCGTCAAAAAGACTTCTGATCTGGCGAAGATGTCGGAAGTTCAAATCAAGCTGAAGGTGGTCGGCTCATCACTTGCGGTTCAGTCCGTCAGAAAAGCAGTTTCAGAGTTGAAGCTCGGCGGCAATATCGCCGGCGAATGTCATGAGGCCGGTGCTTTTGAGGCCTATTTTTATTCTGATTCGGGACGATTGCGCGTGAGCCCGATTCAAAAAGCTCAGAAAATCCGGGTTCTGATCGTGGATGATTCGAAAACAATCCGGCAGCTTCTTACGAAAGTCTTGAGCAGCGACGCGGCTCTTGAGGTAGTCGGCGCGGCCGAGTGTCCCTCACAGGCTGAGAAGATGATAGAGATGCTTCGACCGGACGTGATCACCCTCGACATCCACATGCCCGAAATGGACGGCGTCACTTTTCTCAAGAAGTTTATCCCGAAGTTCCCGATCCCTACTGTGATGATCAGCTCGATCAGCATGGAGGAAGGAACCAAGGTCCTTCATGCGCTTGAAAACGGCGCCGTCGATTACATTCAGAAACCCTCGTTCGAAGAGCTGGACCGGATCGCGCCGATCATTATCGAAAAGGTGAAGACCGCTGTCACGATCAAGGTGCAGGGTGCCCGCGATGGAACGCAGAAGCGTCTGAGTAACGGCGGACGGATCAACAGCAACGTGATTGTCGCGATAGGGGCATCGACAGGGGGGACCGAAGCACTGAGACGCTTTTTTCTGAAGCTCCCGGCCCAAATCCCGCCTATTCTCGTTGTTCAGCACATTCCGCCCGTGTTTTCGAAAGCCTTCGCGAACCGGCTTGCGGAGCTTTGTCCTTTTGAAGTCATGGAAGCCTCGGACGGCGACGAAGTGATATCCAACCGTGTCTTGATCGCGCCGGGCGGTTTGCAAATGGCGCTCGAGTCGAATCGACAGGCTGGTTATAAGGTTCGGGTATTTGACGGTGAGCCGGTGAACCGGCATAAGCCGTCTGTGGACGTCCTCTTTAGGTCGGTAGCGGCCGAAATCGGCAAAAAATCGATTGGAATCATCATGACCGGCATGGGTCGGGATGGGGCGGCAGGGCTTCTCGAAATGCGGCAAGCCGGCGCGAGCACGATCGCGCAGGACGAAGCAAGCTCCGTGGTTTTCGGGATGCCGAAAGAGGCCATCCGAGTCGGCGCCGCAGAGGCGATCAAACCCCTCGATGAGATCGCCGAGACCCTAATCGATTGGCTCCAGACGAAAAAGGCTGTAAATTTTTAGCAGAGCGAGTGCCCGTTCCGCTTGATTCGCTCAAGTATCTGCGCTGTTACGCCGAATAGTCGCCTGGAGGCCTGTTGATGATCACCCCCTTTCGATTGCTCGTACTTCTGGGTTGCACGGGGCTGATGATCGCCTGGCGCTTGGACGATGTCCCCGAGCGCGGCGAGAAGTCATTCAGGCGGATTGCGCGATTCGAGCAAAGCAAACTCGCGGCCGAGAAAATGCCTCCTCATGATGAGATGTTCAAATTCACGAACCTTCACGGGAGCCAGTTCACGCAAAACAAGGCGCTCTGCCGGAAATGCCACGGAGCGGACCTTCAGGGGGGCGTGATGAACATTGGGTGCACGAAATGCCATCCGGCCCTTGAGGCATTCACGCACCACGAATCAGGTGATGACTTCCAGGCCCATCCCGACGGATATTTCAAGAACCCCTTGCACTGCGCCCGATGCCACGGTGGGAGCTTCGAAGGCAAGGGCGGAGCGGTCTCCTGCCGGGATTGCCACAATTTCCCGCATTCGGGGCGATGGGCGCTCGCGTCCGAACACGGTGCCGCGTACCTGAAGGACAAAGACTCGGGTGCGAGCCTTGGATGCCTGGACTGTCACGGCGAGAAATCGGAGTTCAGAAAGGAACGGCCTGACGAGTTTGTTTCCTGCGGAAGCTGTCATCCGGTGATTCCACATGGTGAAGGCCAGGCCGGAGATCAGGAGAACTGGAACAGGCAAGGTCACGCGAAGGTTGCGCGGGGTTACGAAGGTCAGTGCGTGAACTGCCACGCGGGTTCGAAGGCTCTGATGCCGAATTTTGAGAAGGGTTGCCGGTCATCAGGTTGCCATCCTTCGCAGTTAAAAAACTGGGAACCGATCATGAAATGGGAGCCTTCCGGGCAAGCGCTGCTTGAACCAGGTGCTTCGTCAGATTCTTCGCGTTCGGAGGTCAGATGACGAAGACCTCCGTCTGGTTTTTGGTCGTCGGTTTCGCGTTCGCGGTCGCCGGGACCGGCTGCCAGAAACTGAATGAGCTGATTCAGGCGCAACAAGCACGCGACAACGGTTCGCTCGAGCATACGAAGGAATTCATGCAGACTGGAGCCCACGGGGCACCTTACTTAGCCGGGGCGGGGAAGAGTTGCTTTACCTGTCACCAGGCTTCAGAAGCTGACGAAACGACCGCTCGCAATCCGAAGGATCGGGTTGCGAAGCCCGTGGCGGCCTCATCCTGTTCGTCGTGTCATGGGACCTTTCCGCATAACAAAGAGTTCATGAAATCGGGAGCCGTTCATGGCGGGGCTTTTCTTGGGGCGGTCGATGAAAGAAGAAATTCGGCAAAATGCCTGACGTGCCACAAGAACCCTGACACGCGGGCCGTGGCGCCGCCGGTCGGCCAGCCCCGTTCGAAGATCCCGTCCTGCTCGAGTTCCAAGTGTCATGACAGTTTTCCGCATATTCAGGGATTCGGGAACCAGGAGACCCACGGCGCAGCCTATTTGAAATCGAAGGAATCACGTCGGGACTGTATCGTTTGCCACAGGCAGAGAGAAACCGTTCCGGGACGAGCTCTTGCGCTTCCTGCTTGCACGAGCTGTCATCAGGAGTTCCCGCATTCAGACGGGTTTGCCAGTCCAGAAGACCACGGGTACAAGTTCATTGATGATTCCTCCCGATGCACGGGCTGCCATTCATCTGGAGGCGAGAGCCGCGGAGTCACCTCGTGCGCCGATTGTCATCTCCGCATGCCCCATCCTGAGGGTTTTGGAGACTCTCAAGTTCACGGGCCCGAGTCAAAGAGCATCGGAACGAAAACCTGTTTGAATTGCCATTCTGAAAACCATCGAACGCCCGGCGGGAAAATCGTTCCCGCATGCGCCTATTGTCATGCGTCGTACCCTCATTCCGCGGAATACGGCAACCCCGAGCGCCATGGGCTCGATTATCTCAAAATCCCGGAATCCTGCCTCGGCTGCCACGCGGGCTCGGGGGTGGAAAAGCCCGGCTGCAGTGATTGTCATATCGGGGTGCCGCACACGCCGGAGCTCACGAAAAAGCACGGTTCTGCTTATCTTTCGAAGCCGGGCGATTGTGCCGGCTGCCATATCAGAGGCATTGCGAGCGAGGTGCCCGGAGCGAAAGTTCTCCCGACTTGTAAGTCATGCCATGTGAGCTATCCTCATCCCGATGGTTTCGGTTCGCGTGCCGCTCACGGGCCGGCCTATTTTGAGAATCGGGCCAAGTGCGCCGATTGCCATAAGCCGGGCGCGAACCCCGTGATTTTGGCCTGCGCTGATTGTCATGACGGATTTCCGCATGAGGAAAATTTTAAATCCCCGGAATCGCACGGGCAGGCTTATCTCGAAAATTCTGGAAGCTGCACCGGCTGCCACGGCGAAACCCTCGCCGGGCAAGGGAGGGCAGGGGCGTGCGCGACTTGCCATTCGAGGGCGCATTCGGATGAGTTTAAGACGACTCGACTTCATGGAAAGCTTTACGTCGAAGACCGCGGCACGAAGGAGTGCATGGGCTGTCACGACACGAGTAAGCCCGGGACGAGTCCGAAAGGAATCCGTTCCTGCGCGATCTGTCATAAAAATTATCCACACGCCGAGGGCTTTCGGGCCTCCGAAAATCACGGGAAAGCCTATTTCGAGAATCCTTCCGACTGCGCGGTTTGCCACGGGGCGGATTTCGCGGGACGGGGGAATTCGATTTCCTGCCGCGATTGTCACGCCTTCCCGCATGTCAAACCGTGGGGGCTTCCTGAACAACATGGAGCGGCGTTTGATCCGAAGCACGATCCAGCGAACCCAAGCGAACCCGATTCGTCGTGCCGCGGATGTCACTACAAGGACAGCGATATGAAAAAACAGTTTCCCGATCGCTATATTTCCTGCGGGACCTGCCATTTCTGGCATCTCGAAAAAGGCGCGAACGATTCCATTCCGAAGGACATTCCTCCGAAGTGGTATCACGCCTGGAATTCGCGGCAACCGAAGAACAAGTGCACGAGCTGTCACACGGATGGTAAAAAACTGCTGCCTTGGAAGGACGGGTGCCGCGTTTGTCACAGAAAGGGCGAGATGGTGATCCGGTTCAGGAACGCGTCCGTCGAATTGGGACCACCCTTGAACCGAACGTTCGGAACAAACGATTCGCCCCGTTGGCGCGCCGAACGCCGAGGGATTGCGGAGGCCAGGCCTGGAGTGAACCCGGGAGCCGGCGCTCAAATTCCGAAGAAGCTCGGGCCGAAGCTCGGGCGCGGCAATATCGGCTGGTGGTAGCTCCTACTCGAGTTTTGAGACTGAGCCTTCGGCTTCGCCGCCAAGCGGAAACACGCTGCGATAGGTTCCATAACCCTGGGTATTGCAGGTCGCCGTGAAGGTCGCCTCCACCCGCGGGCGAACTCCGTAGCCTTGCACGGAGTGGAGTTTGACATTGTTCATCGTGCCGTTCACCGCTTTCATGAGAAATCCATAGTGCGGCACGCTCCCGTTGGAACGCATCAAGTTTTTGAAATAAGTCGTGATATCAAAACTGACCACTGATCCGCTCACTGCACTTAAGATAGGTGTGAAAGCCGGATCGATGTCGCCGCCCGGAGTACCCCAGGCTCCTCGCGTCGCGGAAAAGGGATGTGCGGTACTCCAGCTCGCCGATTGCCACCAGGGTTTGGCTAGGAGATTCAATTGTACCTTGTTCGCCAAGGATCCCTCGTCATCCGCGCTGACATCGAATTTAAGAAATGCCGTCTGCAGGTTTTCAGGAGTAACGATGTCCTGGGTACAAGTCAGGATCCGGGCGATGATCTCCAGGGGGAGAAAGAAGAAATGAATGAGTTCCTCAGCCAGAGCCTCGTCCAGCGCCTTATCAAGATCGTTGTTCTTCGAAGGCAGGCGAACCAAGGCCCGGTCCTCGGCTGCCGCGTTCTTGGAAATCCGGAGGTACTCGAGCGTGGCGTGATTGCTCGAATCAGAGGAACTGATGAAGGTGTCCGTCTCGAGCGGGTAAGTTTCGACGACTGTTGCGTTCGAACAGGAGATCAGCAGGAGGCAGAAAATGAACGGGACGCTTTTTTTCACCATTTGATCCTCGCTTCGGCCGTCAGAGACCGCTTGGTCATGAGATTGTCGTTCACGTAGAACGGGGCCATGTAAAGATATTCGACGGAATCGTCGTTTCTAGTCGGATAGACTGCCGCGCCCCTCAACCAGAATTCAAAGGCGAGGAGATCGACGCCCACTCCCACCGAGGGCCGCAAGGCCGTTTGTCTGCCGCTTGCGTATGCGAATTCCTTCGACGAAATCGCCGTTTTGCCCAAGCTGTAAATGGAGAGCGCTCCTTCAGCCTGGAGTACCGGCAATTTCAGTAAAAGTCCCGCTTTGAGGACATAAGTGGCGTCATGAGCGACTTTCGTCGGCAGGTTTTCCTGGTTCGAGATCTGGGTGGAACTCAAATTGAGCCAGCGCAGGCCCAGGGACGGACGGAGCATCCCGCGCACGAGCGCAAGATCTCCTCCCAGGCCCCAGCGCGTCGCCGATAAAAATGAATCTTGGACCTTCGAGTCCAGGCCGCCATTCGTTTCAATCTCGAGCAGAAGTTTGAGATCGGCCACGCCCACCCGAATGACGGGACCGAGTGCCAGGCCGAAAGCCGGCGAAGCGGTATATCCCAGCCAAGCCGCGTGAAGGTCACCAAAGAAGGCGCCCTTCTCGGAACCTACTTCGAAATCCATGCCCACGACGGCGGGAGCATGAAGATGCTTCTGTTCTATGACGGCCGGTGCCGAGGGCAGAGCCTCGAAATCCGAGAGGGCCCGGGTCCCCTGGAGATAAAGAGAGAGTTCGTTGCGATCCCCGGCATGAGCATCGGGAATGCTTAGTCCCAGGAGGCCCAGAAGTACAACGACGACGGCCAAAAACGCTGCTGTGGATTGCCGGCTTCTCATGTTCACCCCGTTATTTGTTAAAGTAGTTTAGCTTAGAACGGCTGAGTTGGACAGGGGCCTCTGAGAAAATTTTCGGAATCGCGTTGAGAGGCACTCATTACAACCCGGGAATCACCCCAGCTGCTATCGGGTTAATCCTGGATTTTGGCCGCGCTCGGCATAGCCCCGAGCGGAGTGAGGAAGTCCTGGTAATGGCAATTCCGGCAGCCGTACTGCTGAACGAACTGAGTGCGGTGTGTGTTCGCGTGACATCGGACGCAGGAGCGGTCAGCGACTGAAATATCGTGCGCGCGATTCGCGGGGCCGCCGTGGCAATCGGTACAGATGATCTGACGCCTCTCACGAAGTTTCGGAGCCGGTTCGCCATCGAAGACTCCGAACGTTTTCATCTCCTCATTCATTTGCCCGAGTGGAATCGTGCTGACGAGAGGAACCCGGGTCTGTTTGTTGAGATGGATGTTGTGAAGATAAAGTCGGTCGACCTTCGGGAGCTTGTCCACTTCGTCTGACGAGAGGGGGCCGGTCAGGCTCGAGCGATCCGCATCCGTCAGATGGCACGCTTCGCAGATATGTCTCGGGACGTAAGGCGTGTGGTGCAGGTCGCGGGGGAATTTCGGGTTCCCCGAAATCAGGGCCAGCCCTTCGCGGGCATAATCGATCAGTGCCTGATGGTGACAGTCATGGCAGGTTGTGAGTTCTCCGTGGATGCTGCTCTTCCAGCCGATCGAAGCATAATCGTGAACATGGCAAGAAGTACAGAACTTGTCGTTTTTCCAGACGTACTCATAAAGCTTGTATCCCGGAATCGAGCCGATCAGGGCTCCCAGCAGGAGCCACGGAGCGAAGATGAGCGCGAACGTCCAGAGGAGGGACAAAAGGTTTTTCACCAAATCCCTCCATGCGGGAGAACGCGGTAAAGGAACAGGATCTGGAAGACAAGAAACGACCCGATCGCCATTCCGACGAGTACCGCGATGATTCTCAGAAGAATGCGCCATTTGCGATTATTCAGGAAGTTCGCCGGTAGAGCCGTCATTTCGTCCTCTTGTGGAAAGTCTGATAAAGTTCAGGTGCGTCCTCGCCGTGGCAGGTCGCGCAGAATTCCATGAGCTTTGCTTTTTCCCGGAAGAACTGCCGGCCTTCCGCGTTTGGAGGGGGCGCCCCATGCGGTTCGTGGCAGGTCATGCAGGAAACTTTTCCTTTTTCGAGCTGAATGCCCTTTCCCTGGGGAGTGTTCTCGAGGGGGATCGCCGCCGTATGCGCGCCTGCCATCTGACCGTGGCATCCGGCGCAGAGATCGCGCACTGGAACGGCTTTTTTATGTGGGTTGTGGCAGTCCAGGCACATGGCTTCATTGGGCGGCCATTTATGCTGTGATTGCGCTTCAGTCCCCAGGTGAACGTTTTTGCCGATGAGCGACTTCTTGTCATCATGGCAGGCGAGGCAAGTTGTTTTTTGCCCCGATTTTGCCAATGAGTGGGTTGCGAAGGAATATTTGGGCAGGCTGTCATGAAGGGAGTGACAGGAGGTGCAGGTCACCATTCCGGCAGAGAATGGATGGCTTGGTGGAAGTTTGTCCCGGCCGTGGCAATCGAGGCAGAGCGCCGGCAGCGCCCGTTTGAGCAGGTAGTCTTCGGCAACATGCATCGCATGGCAGCTCGAGCACGATTCGGTCGGATCCGGATTCATGTGATTCGTCGACGGGACATCCCGCCCGGCGTGACACGTGATGCAAAGCTTGTCGACGGGTTTCCGCAGCATGAAAAGGTTCTTCTGGTTGCCGTTCGTCGCGGGTTTGCGGTGGTGGGCGTCGTGGCAGGTCGCACAAATGACGGTCTTTCCGTTTTCGAGCGGAAGGTCGATCTTCGTCGCGCGTGATTCGATATTCACCGGATGATGCTTGCCTTGATACATCGATTTGTCGAGGCTATTGATTTCGACGCCGTCGTGACAATTCATGCAACGCGTTCTGACCCGGTCTTTCAGGACTTCCGGATTGCGGAACAGGTTTTTGCGGAGAATCTCGTCGAAAGTCTTCGTATCTTGCGACTCCGGTTTTTGTCCCGGGGCGACCTCAAAAGCGAGCAGCTTATTGAGTGCGAGATCGGCGACGTAAAGTCGGTTTGCCGAGGCGGCAAGCGAGAGGGGGTATCCGAAGCGCGCTTCCTTCGCGTCCGCGCCGAGACTTCCGATGAACTTGCCATTTCGGGCGAAGATGAAAACGAGTTTCAGGGCCGTGTCCGAAACGGCAACATAGTTGTTTCCGATCAGCGCGAATCCCTTGGGAGACATGAGACGTCCTTCCCAAACTCCCCATCTTCCCCATCGGGTGCTTTTTCCCGGAATCGGCGCTTCAAAGGAAACGATGGAACTTCGGTTCGGGTCCAGCAGCCAGAGCCCCCCGGTTTCCTCCGGAATAGCCCGAAAATAACGGCCGTTCGCGATAATGAAACGATCGTGCCATCCCGAAAAGGGATTTTCCGTGAGTCCCGGCATTCCGGGTTCCGTTCCGACGATGTCCTTCGAGGCGGGAAGGTTGAGTTTCTTCCAAGTTTTCAGATTCGAGCTCTGATGAACAGCGTCACGGATCAGAATACAGCCGGAAGCTCCGCAGGATATGTCGCGAATCAGCCCGGTACCTGGAATGTTCAAGCGCTTGCGGCCGCCGAGTTTGAGGGATTTGCCCTCGAGCGGGACCTGTTCGAGCGAATAGGAACGAGGGCTGCCTGGAGCTCCGCGTTCTTGGGATGCGATCAGCAGAGACTTCGTGCCGCAGCCCAATGCGGTGACCAGCGAGCTTGACTTCGAGCCGGACTTCGAAAATGAGCTTTGGCGAATTATTGCACCGGTTTCGGGATTCAGCTGATAAAGCGCGCGGTCGCCGATACCGTAAACCCACAGGCTTCCTTCACAGGTCGTCAGAACAGAGGGCGCGGCGATCGAAGTCGAGAATTTCAGCTTCGCGGGAATGAGTTCCGCGGCACTTACGGGCGAAAAAAAGCATCCCGCTCCGATGCCGGCACCGGCACCGGCAAATAAGAGAAGAAACGAAACAAAGTTCAGGTGCGAAGGTTTCAGAAACTGTGACATTCGGAACAGGGATGGTCGATCATCGCCGACGAGTCCCCGGTGTTTCGGTGTTCGATCAGGTCGCTCGGCAGGTTAGGGCTGTTTCGCTTGGATTTCAAGAGGCTCGACGGCTCCGGGGCTTTTTGTGGCGGACCTTCCATCGTGGCGCGATGAGCCCTATGGCAGGATAGGCAATTCAGGCCTGCCCCGCCGCCCGGTTCTTCACCGGTGTGTTCGACGAGGCCGCTATGCGGCAATCTGCCGTGGCATGATGCGCAGATGTTTTCAGGTTCGGGCTTCGTCTGAAGTTTCGGCCCTTTCATGAAATGACAAACTTTGCACTGCGTCTCTTTTTCTATGGAGACTTCCTTGAGTTTCAGCTCCGGGGAGCCGTGTGGATCGAGACGCTTGAGTTCGGGCGCTTTTGGCTGTCGAGCCGGCGCGGCAAAAACTGAAGGAAATGGATTCAACGCGAGCGCGAAGAAGACAAACATGACGCTCTTTAATTTCATGGGGCCACTCCGTTGGATTGGTGACATCCGCGGCAGCTGTCGATTCCATACGTTTCGGTCAAACGCTGCGCCGTATTGAGCAAGCCTGATTGGACATAATCCACTCTGTGAATATTGACGCTGACGTGGCAGGAAAAACAGTCGGAGCGCCCGTAACCATGAGGGTGATTGTCCTCGGTAAGAGTGATGTCTTCCAGTTTTGTCAAATTCGGATAGCGCTCATATTGCCGATCGATCGAACAACCGGGAAGCCAGGACAAAATGCAGAAAAGAAGAAGTGCCCGAGTCATCGCCTGGTCCCCCTGACGCCCTTCAAACCGGCATGACAGTCCATGCAGAATCCGGCCGACTTATGGCAGAAAACGCAGGATTGCGGGTTTGAGCGGGCCTGAATCGAATGACTGAAACGAAAATTCGGCCGATGCACCAGGGGGTTCAACGTGTTTTGCTTCACGTGACAGCCCGTGCAGTCCTGAGGCGCATGACAACGCCTGCAGCCGTCCTGATCGGCTTGCGACAGCTTTCCGTGACGGAGCCGCCAGGCATGGTAATGGTCATCGGGTTTGATGGCCCCAAGATCGGAATGGCAGAGCAGACATTGATTCCGGAGCTGAGTTTTCACCTTGATCTTCCCAAGGTGGCACTCATGGCAGGTCCCGGGCTGCGGCTTCAGGAGTTTCTCCTTGACGGGCCGTCCCATGGGTCCCTTTGTCTTGCTTTGGATCGCGAAGCTGTGGCAGTCCGTACAGGAAATACCCATTTTTTCGAAGTGAGCGGTGTGGCTCGCGTGCGAGAAAAGTTGTTTGACCGGCTTCACGAGCCCGGGGCGACGCACCGTATCGGCAGGCGCCTTTGAGCCGAGCATCGAGCAAAAAAGCGCGAACGCCAAGACAGCTGTTGAGATCCGTGCGACTCCGATTTTGCGGTTACGAAATTTCATCATATTAAAAGAGCAGGTATGAAAGGAACATAATGAACCTGAAATCGAAACTATAAAGGTGATTTCGTTGGAGTTCAGCCAGGCCAAGGGTTTGCAAACGGGGCTGAAACCGATAATTCACGCCACCTCGCGTGTGGTATGCCCAATTCTTAATGCCGTTGATCTTATCAATATGCGCGGCCGCGAATTCAAATCTGAGATCGGCGACATCGCTCAGGTCCTTTCGGAACGCGAGGGCCGGCTGCCAAAACTCACCCCCATAGGATCGAAGGTGCACGAGCGAAGGAGTCCAGGTGGAGCGTGCATGAAACCAGGTAGCCGAAATTTCCTGTTCGAACCCGTTTTCCTGTCCCGTCGGAGAACCGAAGGTCGTTCTGCGGGCGGCGAGCTGGAATCGGAGATCCTGCTCCGGAGCCCAGGTGGCGAAAGCGCTCGTTGTGAGCTCCGGGCTGAGCGCGAAGAGCCGGTATATGAAGAAAGCTTCCTTCGGGTCGAACGGGCTCGGTTGCCGCTTCGAGTACATGGCCCCGAAAGAGAGTGAGTTGACCGGATAGAAAGTCGCTTCCGCAAGCCCTTGGTCGTAGCTCTTACTATCGAGATCGAACTGGGCTTTCGTGTGAAGCATCGGGGTCAGGGGAATCTTTTCGAAAGACCAGAAGACCGAGCCGTGACTGAGATTTCGGCTCGCGGTGGCAAGAGCGGGATACGTATGACGCTTGTGCAGGAATCCCGTTTTCCAGGTCGCGCCGAGCCAATCCTGGTGAAGGGACCCACCGTAGATTTCTGAGCTGAAGTCGACCTGTTTTTCCTGAAGCGTCGAAAGGGCGCCGGCCAGGAGGGTCCCGCCGCCTTTGTCCGACCAGTAGAAGGGCGCTTGAAGGCCGTCGAGAAGTGAAAGCTCGAAGCCTTCCGTCAAAAGCTGTCGGCCGGCCAGAAGGCGCGATTTTCGGTAGGGTGCGGTTTCGAATCCTTCCCATAGGGGAACCGTCACGAAACCCTGATAAAGGTAGAATCCCCAGCTGTTCAGGATGAGATTATTGTTGGCACCCACATCAAAATAGGTCTGAACGCCACTGGAGCCGGTGTAATCAAGGTTCCAATAGAAGAAAACCGGGACCTCAAGATCGTCAGCGCTATTGCGAAAAAGGCCGCTTGAAAGCGTCGCTTCCGACGAGATCAATGCCAGCGCGTCCGGGGGAGTGATGCTCCCGATCGCGCAAAGAACCGCAAAAGCTGCATAACGGAATTTGGAAATCACAAACGGTTCCCCTCAAACTCGAGAAATTCTTGGAATTTCCGGTCAGCTATACCATCAAAGTTTCAGGGTGAGAATTGCAATTCGTTGCCGTGGGCTCAGTGATCCATCATCGAGAGGGGATTGAGGTAAAGGCGGAAGGTCTTGTCCCGGTGTCTTCGAATGGCGAAAATACCGTTCTCCTTTTCGGAGGCCAATCGATCATAGAATACGGGGTCGAGTTCGGCGATTTGCTCAACGGTTTTTCCTTCGTATTTCCCAAAATCAATGATTACCAAGTTCTCATCAATGACTCCGGTCACTGGACTCCCGTTCGAACTCATTTATAACCCTCCATGAAGAATTAGCTGCAGGTCAATCATGGCCACGCCCATGGCCCGCTTCAATTCTACTGGGTCGAGCAGGAAGTTTCAATGTTGCTGGTAGGTGTGCGTTAATGGGTGCTTTGGAGCGAGGAGCGATGCGTCAACCGAGGTTTCGATATTGCGGCACTTATCAACTATTTATGACTGGGAGCAACTCCGCGCGGTATGGTATACCCGCAGCCACCTATGTGTGGCATTGTTGGACTGATTGGAGCGCATGACGCTGCGCGTGAGGCTTTCCTTGGCCTCACGACGTTGCAGCATCGCGGACAGGACGCGGCTGGAATTCTGACCTACGACGCGGACGGCTTTCATCGCGTCAAAAACATCGGGCTCGTGGAATCGGTTTTTACGCGAGAAAATATGGAGACCCTCACCGGCTCGCTTGCCATCGCGCACACCCGGTACAGCACCATTGGCAGGGGAGATGTGATCGATGTTCAGCCATTCCTGCTGAGCTATCCGTTTGGGTTGGGCATGGTTCACAACGGCAATATCGTCAATTGCGGCGATCTTCGCGCTGATCTCAAGACGAAGAGCAGGCGTCATCTCCTGACCCGGTCGGACAGCGAGGTCGTGCTGAATCTTTTCGCGGATGGCCTGGCCAAAGCTTCGAACGTCAATGTCAGTGAATCACTCGTTCAGTTCGACGACATTTGCGAGGCGGTCGGACACGTGTTCTCACGCGTGAACGGAAGTTACAGCATCATTACAGCGATCGCCGACCAGGGCTTGGTGGCGTTTCGGGACCCGAGCGGCATTCGTCCGCTGATCTGGGGCAAACGTTCCAGTCAGGGTTCCGAACAACACATGATCGCTTCGGAAAGCGTCGCACTCTCCTTTCTTGGTTATGAAGTCGTTCGCAATATCGAGCCGGGTGAAGTCGTGTTCATCGATATGAAGGGGAAGGTCCAGTCACGGAAGATCGCAGGCCCGGCGCTGCCGTTTCGGCCGTGCATGTTTGAATGGGTGTATTTCGCCTCGCCCGAATCCGTTATGGACGGGGTGCCCGTTTACGGCGCGCGTATCCATCTCGGCAAGAATCTCGCGCGCCTGCTCAAGGACAAGATCCGCGAAAAGGCGATCGATGCCGATATCATCGTACCGGTTCCGGAAACCTCCCGCATCGCGGCGATCGCGCTTTCTGAAGAACTGAATATTCCTTATCGGGAAGTCCTGATTAAAAATCGTTATATCAAGAGAACTTTCATTCTGGATTCCCAGGACAAAAGGCAAAAGGCGGTTAACCTGAAGCTTTCGCCGGTGCGGTCCGAAATCGCCGGCAAAAGGGTCATCCTCTTGGATGATTCGATCGTTCGCGGGACGACTTCGCGAAAGATCATTGAACTGATGCGGGCTGCCGGCGCGGCAAAAGTCTATTTTGTTTCGACGTGTCCGCCCATCCAGTATCCCTGTTATTACGGAATCGACTTTCCGGTCGGAGCGGAACTGATCGCTTCCGGCAGGGATCTGAAAGAAATCGAGCGGGAACTCGGCGCCGACGCCGTGATTTACCAGGAGCTGGAAGGGCTCGAAAATTCCATCAGGGAGGGTGAGGTTTGTGGCTTCCGGCCGTGCACGGCCTGCCTTGACGGCAACTATCCCACGGATATTTCGGCGGCGGGCCTGGAATTCTCGAATCGCCGCAAAGTCGACCGCCCGGACCAACATTGTCGTAAGGAGAAAACGTGATTCACCACTCGTATTCCACCTTATATCGGGGATCAGTCAAAGATGTCCTCGGCCCGGTTCAGTTCGGAGTCATTCCAGCCGCGATCTTCAGATACACGGATTCTTTTTCAGTTTTCGATTGGGGGAGAATGCCGGATCAGCTGAAGAACAAGGGGCAGGCGCTGACCGTTCTTGCCGCTCATTGGTTCGAGACGCTCGAAAAGCCGGAAAGCTGGAAGAGTTTCTCGCGGAGCCCCGAGGCCTTGGCGTTGCGTAAGGCGAGCCGCTTTGGCTCTGTTTTTAATGAATTGGGGGAAACGCTTCAGCAGAGCGGGCTTCGGACGCATTATCTCGGGGTAGTTACCGAAGAGGACGCGGTCGAGGGAAAGCCGGTTCAGCCGCATCCGCTGTCCGAAATGAAAACCGCGCCTCACCATCTTCTCGTGAAGCAGGTTTCAGTCGTGAAGCCGGTACTCGCGACGGTGCTCGGGCGGACGCTTCCGGATTACTACCCGACGAGA